>CAWLAZ010000024.1:0-13364 GCA_963854955.1 Phycisphaerae bacterium
CAATAAAAATGTAAGTGCGAATTTAATTGACTCAGAGTCAGTTAAATTTAGGTGCGGGAGCGCCATGCCCAGCGCGCCCAAGCACGAACGTCTTTTCGTTGCTGTCGTGGGGTCAAAGAAGAAAATTCACCGGTCTTGCCAAAAGCAGTCTCTTTACGCCACGCGAGATAACTTCCCTTGCTAGTCTTGCCCTTACAACGAATAAAGAGGGCTAAAAGAACCCATGCCCCACCAAGTTGCGTAAAGAATGTTCGCATTTAACCGCTTCGGCCACTTCCAGAAGCGCCGGGAGTGCTGGTGGGGGCGCTAAATCGGCTACCAAGCAATTTTACGCGCTTGTTCATATCGCTTTTTGGCAATAGAGGGCGCGCAATAACCATGATGCAAAGCGCGAGCACGGACCCAGTCCAGAGGTACGGGGCCCATCCAAGGTACATATATAGAGACACAATGAGCACGAGCAGAAGCGATGCAGGAATCATCCCTTCCCAAGCAAGCCGCATAAGTTGGTCAAATCGGAATCGAGGCAATGTCCACCGAATCATCATCGCCAAGAACACAAGTAAGAAAACCTTGCCCAAAACAATACCAAACTGCAGGGCAATCAAGAGGAATCCGCCCGTTGCGGGGAGATCCCAACCCGTAATTGGATTTAATGACCAACCGCCAAGGAAGAGCGTTGTAAAGAATGCGGCGCCAACAAACAAGTGAATGTATTCACCCATGAAGAAAAGCGCCCATCGCATAGATGAATATTCCGTGTGCCAACCACCGACGAGCTCTTGCTCTGCTTCTGACAAATCAAAAGGAGCGCGATTCGCTTCAGCGAGCATACAAACATAAAACAAGATTGCGACTAAAGGCTGTTGCACGACATTCCACTGACCAGAAAGTTGTTGCGAAACAATTGTTTCTGGCATCAATGTTCCAGAAGCAATCACGACACAAAGCAAAGCAAGCCCCATCGGAATTTCATAACTAATAATTTGTGCACTTGCGCGAAGCCCACCCAAGAAAGAGAACTTGTTGTTCGATGCCCAACCGCCAAGCGCAACACCGTATACACCAAGCGATCCTGTGGCGACAAGGTAAATAACACCAATATTAATATTGGCGCCCATAATCGAAACGGTTTCACCGTTCGAAAGTTCAAGCCCGCCTGCCCAAGGAATCACGAGAAAACCAATCATCGCCGGTATGACCGTTAATGCTGGAGCTATTGTAAACATACCCTTGTCAACACCTGCGGGCATAAAGTCTTCTTTAACAAACAACTTCAAACCATCCGCAATCGGTTGCAACAATCCAAACTTGCCCACGCGGTCTGGGCCGATTCTATCTTGCGCCCACGCAGAGACTTTACGTTCAAGCAAAATAAAGTATGCCGCTGCACCAAGTGAAAGGTGCAAAATGACCAACAGCACGACAACAGAGGTCAAAAGTTGTGGAGTAATAAATGTAGGAACCCATTCAGGCATAGCGTGCGAATTATACCCTAAGGGTTCGCTATTGGGACACCCAAGAGATTATCGCAGAACGATAAATTCTACTGGACGGTATCGTGCTTTAGATGTTCAGAATCTTCAGCGTTCGTAAAATAATCCTGCAACGCGGACACTTGCCACGTACCCCCGCGAAGCGCTTCAATTGCCTGCACTGCAGCACGGGCGCCGGTGATCGTAGTAATCATAGGAATTCTCGCGCCAACTGCCATCGCTCGAATCTGGCCTTCATCAGTCTGCGCACCAGTGTGCGTTGGAGTGTTGATAATTAAATCTATCTCACGGCTGGCGATTTTATCAAGGATATTCGGACGAGCACCCTCTGAAATTTTTCTAATCAAATCGGTGTCGACACTATGCGCGGCAAGAAGTTCACGCGTACCACGCGTCGTGAAAACCGTGAAACCCATCGAAACTAAAGAGCGCGCCACTTCAACGGCATGCACCTTGTCGCTTTCACGGATTGAAAGGAACACTTGCCCCGACGTTGGTAACGCCCTACTGACCGCTATTTTTGCTTTCGCAAGAGCAATCGGCAACGAGCGATCCATACCCATCACTTCACCGGTCGAACGCATTTCAGGGCCAAGAACAACATCCACGCCTGGGAATTTTTCAAAGGGGAACGCGGGTTCCTTCACAGCGTAAAAACCAGTTTCGGGAATTTCTTTCGTTCCAAGTTCAGACAACGACATTCCCATCATAACTTTCGCAGCAACGCGCGACCAAGGGTACCCCTTTGCCTTTGCCACAAACGGTACCGTTCGAGATGCGCGAGGGTTTACTTCAATGACATAGACTTCTTCGTCCTTCACCGCAAATTGCACGTTCATTAAACCGCGCACTTGCAATCGTTTTGCCATTGCGCAAGATTGTCTTCGCAATTCATTGACTATAGATTTTGGTAATGAATAAGGTGGCAAGACACAAGTGCTGTCGCCGCTATGAATGCCCGCTTGTTCAATGTGTTCCATGACACCGCAAATAATAGCTTGCGGCGCATCGCTTGATAACGTGACTAGTTGCGACGCCGTCGCTTTGTGTGGCTCAAAATCTGCCACAACATCAACATCCACTTCGATTGCTTCCGAAAGAAAACTATCAATCAAAACTGGTGAGTTGTCTAATTCTGAGACATCAACCGCTGTCTGCATGTAATACTGTAAGGCAGATTCATCGCTGCAAATTTCCATGCCGCGACCACCCAGAACATAACTTGGACGCACGAGTACTGGATATCCGATTCTGCTGGCAGTGGTCACCGCATCATCCAATGAATACGCAATACCGTTTTCAGGTTGACGAAGTTTTAACTCATCCAACATCACAGTAAACCTGTCGCGGTCTTCCGCTAAATCTATGGCCTCGAGCCCCGTGCCAATAATCGGTACGCCTGCAGCGGCAAGACCATGCGCTAAATTCAATGGAGTTTGTCCACCAAACTGCACAATAACACCGGCAACATTTCCGGACCTGCCTTCTATATCCAAACCGCCACCATTTAATCGCTCAAGAATGTTTAACGTATCTTCAAGTGTGAGTGGCTCGAAAAAGAGCAGGTCGCTTGTGTCAAAATCTGTACTCACCGTCTCAGGATTTGAATTTACCATCACCGATTCAAATCCCATTTCATTAGCTGCAAACGCAGCTTGGCAACAACAGTAATCAAACTCAATCCCTTGGCCAATTCTATTTGGACCGCCTCCAAGAATAACTATTTTTGGCTTTGAAGAAATCCGTATTTCATCGTCAACCACTTCGCCAACGCCAAGCCGTGTGAACGGGCGTTCGTACGTTGAATAATAATACGGGGTAATCGCTTCAAATTCAGCGGCACAAGTGTCAACAAGTTTATACACCGGCTCAACACCAAGTTGCTTACGATAATTTCGCACCTTCAAAATGGACTCTGTCGACACAACGTTTTCGTACAAATAGGCAAGTTGTGGATCTGAATACCCCAACTCTTTTGCGCGTCGCATAAGTTCTACATCCATCTCTTCCAAGGAAGAAACTTTTTGCAGTTCGTCTTCAAACTCGACAAGTTGCAATAACTGATCAAGGAACCACGGGTCGATTTTAGTCAAGCCGTAAATTTTTTCTAAACTCCATCCAAGTTTCATCGCATACCGGATGTAATACATTCGGCCTTGACTTGGCACAGCAAGCTTTCGAACTAATGTGTCCTCTTCAATTGGCCACTGCGCTTCTTCATCGCCACGACTTGCACGCAACCATTCGTCGTTTTTATCAAGACCAAATCCAAAGCGTTTTACCTCCATAGAGCGAATGGCTTTTTGGAAACTTTCTTTAAACGTTCGACCAATCGACATAGCTTCGCCTACCGACTTCATCTGAGTCGTCAACGTTTCATTTGCTTCAGGGAATTTCTCGAATGTCCAACGTGGCATTTTTGTTACTACGTAATCTATGGATGGTTCAAAACACGCCGATGTTGTTTGCGTAATGTCGTTTCGCAATTCATCAAGCGTGTATCCAACCGCCAGCTTAGCGGCGATGCGCGCAATCGGGAATCCTGTTGCCTTTGATGCAAGTGCGGAACTTCGCGACACACGTGGGTTCATTTCAATCACAATTAAGCGGCCATCTTCAGGGTTCACTGCAAACTGCACATTTGAACCGCCGGTGTCCACACCAACTTCACGAATAATCGCAAGCGCCGCATCACGCATGCGTTGGTATTCTTTGTCCGTTAATGTCATGATTGGCGCAACGGTAATTGAATCGCCTGTATGGATACCCATTGGGTCGATGTTTTCAATACCGCATACAACAACACAATTATCATTTTTGTCGCGGACAACTTCAAGTTCATACTCTTTCCAGCCAAGCATAGACTCATCAATGAGCACTTGGTCGATACGCGATGCATCGATACCTCTTCGAACAATGGCTTCGAACTCTTCGTGATTGTACGCAATGCCGCCGCCAGTTCCACCAAGCGTAAATGCAGGGCGGATAATAGCTGGCAGGCCAATTTCTTCTAAAAATGCAAACGCTTCATCGATTGTTGAAACAGTTGCGCTTTTTGCTTGTTCGAGCCCCGTGTTTTTTACGACTTGCCTGAACTCTTCGCGGTCTTCAGCACGGAAAATTATTTCACGCGTAGCGCCAATCATTTCAACACCAAATTCTTCTAACGTTCCAAGTTCATCCAATTCACATGCGCAGTTCAGTGCTGTCTGCCCACCAATTGTTGGCAGCAGCGCGTCGATCGGAAATCCCGCATCGCGTTCTTTTTGCAGAACCCTGCGAACTGCCTCTGGCGTAATCGGTTCTATATAGGTTCTGTCCGAAAACTCGGGGTCAGTCATAATAGTTGCAGGATTAGAGTTCACCAATACAACACGAAAGCCCTCTTCTTGGAGGGCTTTACAAGCTTGGGTACCGGAATAATCAAATTCACACCCTTGACCAATGACAATTGGTCCAGAGCCGAGGATCAATATTGAATGAATGTCATCTCTTCTTGGCATATATTTTTACCAGAATGCGTTTGCAAACTTGTGGCAGGATACCCATGATTGGCTCTCTCGGCTAGCATACAAAGACTAAAATGTTCGTCTTTGTCCTTTCTATCTCAATTACCTGCCTTGCGATTGCTTTGGTGCAGAAAGTTATTGCACCATTGCTCGGACGAGCCGTCATGGGCGATGGACCATCAGCATTTCTTTGGCTCCTTAATGCGTGCTATGTTCGACTTGTGCATCGTATTGCGCCCCTTGGCACGGAAATTATTCCCAAAGGTCTGTTCCCCGGAAAAATGATTGTGGTTTGCAAACATCAAAGCCCAATCGACCCCCTTTTAGTGCAGTCGCAATGCCGATTCAAGATAAGGTGGCTCATGGCGCAAGAGTTCATGATTCCTTCGCTTGATTTTGTTTGGAAGCACGCTGAAATAATTCCCGTCGCGCGGGACGGAAAAGACACACACAGTCTTCGGCTTGCTCTTCGCCATCTCAAAAACGACGGCGTGATCGGAATTTTCCCCGAAGGCGGGATCAAACAACCACGAAACGCCATTCACCCATTCGCGGAAGGCGTTGGCGCGATGATTGCCCGTGCCAAAGTTCCCGTTTTGCTTGCTACGGTCGACGGCACCCCAATAGATGACGACATGGACGGCGCAATGATTGAGCTGTCCCATTCAAAAGTTCGCTTCATTGAGCTTATACATTTTCCAGAAGATGCCACAAAAAGCGAAATTACTAATGAACTTCGACAACGACTTGCGCAAGCAACTGGCTGGCCGTTGGTAGAATGAAATTGTGATTACACGAATACGAGGCGAACTTGTTGAACTCACTGACCGGTCTGCACTGCTGCATGTCGAAGCATTTACCTATGAATTGTTTGTGCCTGCAGGAAACGTGCCAGACTTACTAAGCAAAATCGGACAGCCCGTTGAGTTTTTCACGTTACATTATTTAGAAGGACAGTCGCAGGGAAGTTCTTTTCTGCCACGACTCATTGGCTTTTCTTCTGAACGCGACCGCGCATTCTTTGAATTGTTTACAACCGTCAAAGGTATCGGTAATCGAAAAGCGCTCCGTGCACTGGTTCGACCGTTTGCAGAAACGGCAGCGGCAATCGCAAATCGTGACGCTAAAGCATTAACGGCGATGCCAGAAATTGGCAAGCGATCCGCAGAAACCATCATTGCTGAATTGCACGGCAAAGTAGATCTATTTGTCGGTGACATTGCTTCGACTATCGAAGTCGTGCTCCCTTCTTTTTGCGAAGACGCTATCACTATGCTTGTGCAACTTGGCGAATCAAACCGCGATGCTAAACGACTCGTCAAACTTGCGTTTAATGCACACCCAGATATTTCTTCCGCTGACCAACTTGTCCAAACTTCATTTCAACTCAAGGAAACAACATGAGACACGCAATGATAATGGCTGGAGGAAGCGGGACTCGGCTTTGGCCAATGAGTCGCGGAACCACGCCAAAACAATTAATCGGTTTGTTTGACGGTAAGTCGCTGCTTGAAATTGCGGCGCAACGACTTGATGGCATTGTTGCAACACCGCAACAGTGGATTTGTACAAATCAAAAACACCAAGAAATCATATGCGAAAAACTCGGCTTGCCAAAAGAACAATTACTTGGCGAACCAGAACCAAGGGACACGCTCAACGCTGTTGCCTTTACTGCATGTGTTTTGCATAAACAAGATCCCGATGCGATTTTCGCAGTGCTGACTGCGGATCACATCATTCGACCGCAGGAAACATTTGCTTCGTGCCTTGCTATCGGATTCGCTCTTGTCGAAGAAGATGCGTCGCGTTTTGTTACGTTTGGCATTACACCAACATTCCCTGCAACGGGATATGGGTATGTCGAACTTGGGGATCCCATCAACGAGGGCGCACGCATCTGCAAGCGCTTTGTTGAAAAACCAGATAAAGCTACTGCCGAAGAATATATTGCAACGGGCAATTTCGCTTGGAACAGCGGCATGTTTATTTTTCACGCCGGCACATTTCTTGATGCACTTAAACGGTTACAGCCAGTGTCGTATGCAGGCATTAAAAAAATAGCGGACGCATGGGGAACTGAAGAGCAACAAGATGTCCTATCGCGCGAATACCCAGCACTTCCAAAAATCAGTGTTGACTACGGCATGATGGAGCCAGCATCTTCAGATGATGCGCTTTCCATCTGCACGGTGCCTATGGATGTTGCATGGCTTGATGTTGGTTCGTGGCCAAGTTACGGCGACACGCTCAAGGCGGACAGCCACGGAAATCGAAGCGACACAAAATCGCTTCACCTAGATTCCAGCAATGTCCTTTGTGTTTCATACGACAAATCGCACACCATCACAACAATTGGATGCGAGGACTTAGTCATAGTGCACACCGACGACGCAACGTTGGTTTTTCCTGCGAGTGAAGCGCAGCGTGTGAAAGAAATGCACGGCCTTGTTGATGCCGATTTACGATGAGATATTTGGCGGTCGACCTTGGTGACAAACGAACAGGAATAGCTGTCGGCGACGACGAATTGCGCATGGCCCAACCAGTCTGCGTTTTGCAAGTTCCCATCGGGCATTTACTCATTGATGCCATCGTGAAAACAATCAATGAGCAAGGCGTAGATGAACTTGTCATGGGCCTTCCGCTAAACATGGATGGTTCACCAGGACAACGCGTTGCTATTACCAAAAAATTCGCCGACACATTGCAAGAGACCACCAAGATGGTCCTTCATTATCAAGATGAACGGCTCACCAGTTCATCCGCAGAAGAAAAACTTGCCCGATCAGGCAAGACCCATAAACAAAAAAAGAAAATGCGAGACGCCCTCGCTGCCGCCGAAATCCTCAACGACTTCTTGAATTAACTACCCCTCGGGTAATTAATTAGCAGAACCAATGGGTGACGGAGCTGGAAGAGCAGGCCGTCGCGGTGTCTGATGAGGCAATAACAAGGAACGCAGTGCACTCATCGCGCAATACATCGTGCATGCCTTCGATATCGCCGCAAGACAAAAGGCAACAATCAACGGCGCCAATAGACCCGTCATGTATATGTTCTTCTGGGATGCCCGAGTGCTCTGCGATTGCTACTTGAATAGAATCGTCCTGAGTTGTGTCACCAAAGAACCACACATGCATTTTGTCCCATGGCATAGCGCGCATTTCTGGGTCACACATAAGCCGTGCATAAAAATCATCAAGCAAATTTGATTCGCTTAACGCTAAATGAAATTCGCCCTTAGCGTTCACACACTGCATCGCCTGCCGCATGAGCTCTTTTGCAACGGCATCGAGGCGCGTGTCCTTGCATTCTGATTGAATAATGCGGGACGTCATCGTTTGGGCTTGGATGCTTTTTCTTGAATGTTAAGCAACCCTAATTTTTGCGCGATGTATTCGTCCATCTCGCGTATCACCATCGCGCGAAATACCGACCCGTGATCCCCGCCTTCCATAACACGAACTATAGCATCAAACTCTTTTGCTTCAAAGAATTCGTTCATGGCAATGACGGCGTCTTCAAGATAAAACGTGTCCATCCCGCCAGCGATAATGTTTATTTTTCCAGAGAGTTTTGGCGCGAGTGTTTCCCAATTTTCTTCAAGGAATATGCGAATGTCGTATTGTTTCCAATAGTCCGCTACCTCAGGAATGACCGCGCCTGTTGCACGATCAAACATGTGCATAGGTCGCCCGTCTGTTCCTTTGGGACTAAAGACTGCTTCAAACGAACTGATTTGTCCGCCGTCTTTCAACACATCATCCATTGCAACAAAATCTTTTGCAAACAATACTGGTTTTGCTCCCATTCGAGCGATTGGCCTGTCTGTACCCGCAGCATCGACATACATATTTGCGTTTTCTTCATACAAATCACATGTCTGGAAGTAATGAAAGTCAATTGGGTCTGGCGCTAGCGCCCAAGCGCCACCAAAAAAATCTGGGTATTTAACTTGCAACCAAAGCGCCGTCCAACCGCCTGAAGAGTGCCCGGCAAGAAACCGCTTATCGCCACTTCCGCCAAGATTATACGTTTCTTCTAAGTATGGAATCCACTCTTCAAGAAGCGCAGTCATTCTTGGTCCATTGTTTGCCGAGTCTGTAAAAACATGATGTCCTGTGTATGCTTGCGCATTCAAAATAACACGACAAATTTGATCGTCGTAATCAGAGCCAGTAAACATCATCTTCATGAAACGTCCACCGTAATGATCGCTTCCAAAACCGCCAATCCAGTACATCACTGGGTACGGTTCCGCGCGAGTGGGGTCGTAGTTATCCGGCACAATCACGCACGCGCCATGCTGCACATCGTGCCCCAAAAAATCACTCAACAAAGAACTTCTTTTTTCGTCGAGTCGAAGATTTTTATGCAGTGCCCAATCTCGTTCAGGGACTGGCTTGTTTATTGCCAGCGCAATCGTACCTACGCTTTCACCACTTCCATTAAAGACTACGGGATCGCTATACAATCCGCCCGGCACTGTGAGTTTTGACCGGTCATTTTGTTTTCGAAAAACAGCGACTGCTTTCCATTCGTCGTTTTGCAACGACGTCATTGGCTCCATTGAATCTGCCTTTTCGCCAAGCACTAACGGAGTGCCTGCCTCCCACTGCACAACATCAAGCGCATAAAATGGCTCGGCATTAAACCAATTTGGGCCACCAATAAGTGGCAACTTACCCTTGGTAAGCATGATGTACACACGACCATCAATCGATTCGCCTGCAGAACCATCGTGGGTCACTGAAAACTGAAGTGGTTGCACCAAGGGTACTTGTTCCAGTGATTTTGGTGGTTCCTGTGCGTATACACAAAGCGCTAAAAATAATTCCATCATGTCAAAACCCTCATTCGTCTACACCAAGCATATGTTACAACACTTGCGCCAAGAAGTAACGCGCCGTTTGCTTGATGCAACGTCGTCACAATAACTTCGTATAACGGGACCGTTTCGCCTTTATTAATGATAATAGCAATAAGAGCACCAGCGCCAAGTAAAATCTGGACCAAAACCAGCGTGTGAAGTGACATGCCGAGTTTCTTCAAAAGCGGATCCCCGCTTCGCATAGCACGAATGCCTGTAACAATTGCAAAAAGTAGCACAAGAAATGCAACCACAATATGCGTATACAAAATGTGCGTCGCTTTTGGTGCGAGCGCTTCATCGCCAAGCATGTGCCGGTACGCCGCACCAAGAATAAGCTGTAGCACCATCGCGCAACACAAGAGTGCCGCCCATCGAACATCGTATTTTTCCGTCACCTTGTCTGGTCTTTTCCACTTTGGTGACATCATTGCACTTAGCACAACAAAGCCAGCGAAAATCATTTGCCCAACAACACCATGCGCTACACCAATCCATACATTCGGAGCAAGCATTTCTCGATCTTGGGCAAGTGTTAAGAATCCAGTAACTCGCAATCCGCCAAGGACTCCCTGCACACAAACAAACACAAATATCAGCAATGCAAGTGCTCGGGCGCATTTGCTTGCCGACCACTTCCATACGCAGACAGCCATCACAAGGGAAGTCAATCCGATCAACATGCCTGTTAATCGATGCGCGTGTTCAAAGAATACGCCTTCATTTTCAGACGAGACCATTTCGGTAAGCGGGTACAACAACATATTGTGCCCGTAGCTGTTGGGCCAATCTGGGACAGCAAGTCCGGCCTCCATACCTGTGACGAGCCCGCCCGTGACAAGCATCAAAAAGACAAGCGCGGTTGCAACACAAAGAAAACCAAAATGCCAATCGACATTACAGGTGCAATCTTTTAATCGACCGTGCAATGAGGCACCGATGATGCCGAGCACTATCGAGATCACGAATAAACCAATGACCCAATACAACCCCGTCATTATCATTTCACTTGGCGCCCTGCCGCCGACAATGGATCCGATGAGCAGCAAATTCAACGTTGCTGATACAAAACCAATCCATGCACCTTCTTTTAGATTCTTCCCGTGACGAGAAGCAATGGGCAAGCAAAGTGCGCCGAGGACAAAGAGAATTTCTCCGCCCGTCTTGCCTGAAAACAGGAGGGCAATGTACGAAAATAACCACATCGCAGTTGTTGCGCCCAAAGACAGCGTAAGTATTCTTGAAACAGCTTGTTTAGGTTTATCTTGCATGAGAAAGGTATACTACATCGCTTCGATGCCAAACACGAACGCAACAAAAGAAGACGTGCAAAATGCGCCACAGAAGCCAAGTTTACGAAAACTGTACGGCGAATTAGCAAAAATCCGACTCAGCTTGCTGGTTGTTGTCACAACAGGCGCTGGCTTTATTATGGCAAGCCCACTTGGCATCGATTGGCTCATGTTGCTTTGGACAGTCCTCGGCACTACGGCGTGCGCTGGTTCAGCGGCGGCGCTCAATCAACTTGCGGAACGAAACCGTGACCTGAAAATGAACCGGACAAAAAAACGCCCACTTCCTGCGGGGCACCTTTCACGGGCGCATGCCTTTATCTTCGGCATTGTGCTGGCGTATATCGGCGTTGCTATCTTAAGTTTCGGCGCCAATGTTGCCTCTGCAGGCATTGCCTTGGTGACCATACTTTTGTACATCCTCGTTTATACGCCACTGAAACCCTTAACTACATTTAACACCATTGTTGGTGCTGTTGTCGGCGCGCTTCCACCACTCATCGGGTGGGTTGCTGCAAGCGGCGGCATTTCAGAAGGTGGTTGGATTCTTGCTGGCATTTTATTCATCTGGCAAATTCCACACTTTCTCGCGCTTGCTTGGATGTACCGCGAAGATTATGAACGCGGTGGTTTCAAAATGTTGCCCGCCATTGATTCTACAGGTGAACTTACTGCCCGAGTCAGCGTGATGACGAGCTTGTGCCTTATCCCACTTGCACTTTTTATGACAGTCACTGGTTCCACTGGTGTACTCTTTGCCATCGCAGGATCTATTCTTGGCGCTTTCATGACTATGAAATCGATTGTTTTTTGGAAAAAACGTGACGATGCTTCTGCGCGCCGACTCTTTTTCGCGAGCATCATATATTTGCCGCTTATCATCGTTTTCATGCTCCTTGACCGTGAAACAATTCAATGGATAGAATTAGGTACATCTAATGTCTGAACAAAACGTACGGCTTACCTTCCGAGGCGGCGGCTGGGTGATTGCATTGCTTGCATTTGTCATCATCGCAATCATTACATGGGCTGTTGCGCCTGCAGTTTTACGACTTGGCAATCTAGGTCCAGGCGATGGCGCAACCGTTGCCTCGTACAAATTTGACCTTTCAAATCTGCAACTTGAAGAAGACACGCTCGTTGCCGTTATGCAACATCGCGACATGTCCCCTGTTCTTACAAATCCTACTATTCTTTCTGTGGAAAAACTTGCAGAACATAACTACGGAAATCGGAATCAATTCCTTGTAAGCAGCGACCTCGTTGTAGGCATCGAACTTGGTGGCGAAACGCGTACATATCCGATGCACATGCTCAACGTGCATGAAATTATCAATGACACACTTGGTGGATTTCCTATCGTTGTCTATTGGAACTGGCCCAGCGGTTTCATTGGCGTGTACAAACGGATACTTCATGAAACTGAAGTTGACTTTGGCATGAGCGGTCTATCTGGCAACGGCGTAATGTTGATATACCCAACACAAGACACCGTTGGTGGTGAACAATTAATTTCACCCATGCTCGGACAAAGTGTGACCGGCAAGCACGCGAGACTCCAACCAATCACGCACGAAGTGACAAGCTGGAAAGATTGGTTTGCTCGACATCCCGAAACAACCTCACTCTCACCTGATGGACAGTACAAAAAGCGCTATCGTAAAGGCGATCCTCGCCAATACTTTTTAAATGAGACGATTTACTTTCCTGTAAGCGAAATGCCTATGGATGATGTCAATCCAAAAACGCATGTCATTGTTCTAAACACTGGCAGTGGCGACACGGTGTATGCCCTAGAAGATCTTATTGATAGTGCTGGCGAAAACGGCGAGCTCGCGCTTGATGTTTCGGGTGTTCCTGTGACTTTCACCGTTGGCACTGCGCCGCTTTTTGCTGTTGCCCGTGATGCTTCTGGAAACGCGATTCCAACGCAGCGCTCCCTTTGGTTCACTTGGTATGCAAATCACCCTGGCGCTGTAATCACTTCGCCTCATGCAGAGTAACTATCTCCTTGGCGTAGTTTTTAAAAAACCCCGCGGTAATCGGCCGCAAAGTTTATTTTTGGTAATCGACCGCGAGGAACATTGAAAATTCAGCGCTGTTTATCTACCGCGGGTAGATTAATTAGTGGGCAAGCTTGTCCATTGCTTCGGTGACTTTTGGTGTGTCGCCTTTGATTATGGAGGGCTGATAC
>CAWLAZ010000025.1:0-12705 GCA_963854955.1 Phycisphaerae bacterium
CATTATGTTTCCAGAGTCAATCTTTGCACTTGCTGCGGGTGCAATATTCGGCATCTGGTGGGGATTGTTATGGATGACAATTGCAGGTGTTCTAGCATCGTTCTTCATCTTTGTAATCGGACGACATGTGTTTAGAAAACCAGTTGAACGACTTCTTACATTACATCCAAAGTTAAATTCGTTTGTCGAATCGGCATCAAGTTTTCGAATTATCGCTCTTTTACGACTCTCACCCTTCAATTTCTCTGCGCTGTGCTACTTAGCGTCCACAAGTAAAATTAAGCTCTCGTCATATGCATTCGCTTCAATTGCGATGGTCCCCGGTTTTCTATCGACAACGTATATCGGGTATGCTGCAAAACACGCTGCTGATTTAGCGAAATTCTATAAAGATACCGGTAAACTCCCACCCGAAGATTCGATTGTGCATGAAATCACTCTTTATGGTGGGTTAATTGTTGCAGTTACTGCGAGTATTGTAATTGCCAAGGTCGCACTTAAATCTGTTAAAAACTATAGTAAACTGCAATGATATAATCCAATTATGAATACTCCAAAAATACTTGCCTTCGCAGGCAGCACTCGAAAAGAATCCTTCAACAAACGTTTGGCCAAAATTGCACTACTGGCAGCTGACAGTGCAGGTGCAGATACAACTTTTATTGACTTGCGTGACTACAACATGCCATTATATTGCGATGACTTGCTACATGAACATGGCATGCCAGATGGAGTAATTGCATTTAAAGAAATGTTAAAAAGCCACAATGGTTTTATTATTGCAAGTCCAGAATATAACGGTTCATTAACAGGCACTCTAAAAAATGCTATCGATTGGGCAACTATTAAAGCTGACGGCGAAGAGCGCATGGCATGCTGGAACGGAAAAATTGCAGGGCTAATTTCTGCATCACCTGGCGGCTTAGGTGGCATCCGCGGTTTAGCCAATCTTCGTACTATCCTCGCTGGAATTGGCACGTTCGTATTGCCAAGCCATCTTGCAGTGGGTAACAGCACTGAAAATTTGCAAAGTGACAAGCAGATTACAAATGAAAACCTTCAAAAACAACTCCAAGCCCTTTCTAACGAGATGGTTCGTGTGATTCGCGGATTACATTAAATAATTCTTGATTCTTGAAACTTGAATTGTATAGTGAAGATATGAGATATCTAAAATCATTGGCACTATTGATTTCCGTAATTGCAAGTACGTAGTCATACTCACAAGTCATTCTTCCAGGCACTTCACCTATACATGAATTTTTCTTGCAGAGAGACATTCTTATTAATGCAGATATTTGGGACGCACAACCAAAAATTTTAGGCGCAGGGCTTGGTTTTACCAAAATCCTAGGAATCCCATGGCTTAACTCTCCATATGGTCAATTCATATGCCGTTTGTTTGGTGGTACTTGGAATACAGTTGAAGGTGATGATGTACCACTTTAGTCTCTTACTTCTGCTGCAACCATCGCTGGAGTTCAAATCGGATACGGACCATGGGCAAGGAGCTTGAAGTACTTGGACTTGCTGATTTAGGTAAAATAAAAAGTGATGACCCATACACTCTCGCGTACAACGAAGACCACGACAACCAAATAGATATCATTTTACGAGGCGATGTTGAAGCGATGCACTGCATTACGCATGTACATATTCCTGCTTCTGGTGATTACTCGCCATTCTACAACCCTGGCGGGCCAGGCAATAACCCAACACCTGGCACAACGTACACACATCCAGGACCAGAGCAATACCAGCATGTTTTAGATGCCATCGATAATCCATATACTGTCACGTGGTTTAGGGCGAACCCGAAATAGTATTTTGCTACCATGCGTGCATGGTTACATTTATTGGAATAACATTAGGTTCAGCGCTTCTCCTTCACCTTGTACTGTTTGGTGCAACGAAACTCTTTGGCAAAGGCGGCGAAGGTACGCTTGGTGATATAAGAACTGCTATTGGATCTTCCTTGCCGACCCCTCTTGGTGTTGCTATTTGGGTTATAGCGCTTACACTCACATCGCAAACACTTGTTGAACATTTCGCGTGGAGCCCGATTGAACTTGAGTCAACCGAAGGTGAAAGCGTCATCACAATTGATATTCTGATTTCAATAATCCGCACGGGATTGCTCGTTCTCATTGCGACGTGGTTTATTGCACGGGGCATTCGTGCATTTTCTAAAATTCTAAATAACTGGCACCACAGCAAAGATACTATTGAACTTGATACGACTGCTATTCAAGCACTCGCTTCAGTCGGTGTTGTTATAACTTGGGTTGTTGGTTTTATTGTGACACTTCAATCACTTGGTTTTAATATGAGTGCTGTGATTACAATTGGTGGTATTGGTGGCGCTGGTATAGCGTTTGCTTCTAAAGATGTAGTCGCCAATTTTTTTGGTGGAATTGTTGTTATGCTTAACCGCCCATTTAAAGTAGGTGATTCCATCGCCTCTGGAAAAATTACAGGTACGGTAACAAGCATTGGTCTTTACGCAACATATTTAAAAACGGATGATGGTAATACTTTGTATGTGCCTAACTCGATTTTCAATAACAGTGAAATTTTAACAAAGTAATAAAATAGAGCATTAATAAAAGTATTTAATTACCCGATGGGTAATCAAATACTATCATTTTAAAAGTTCTTGGAGGTATCGAGGTCGTTTAAGCGCTTCAAGTACAACTTCGCAATCAGCGAGGGCACGGTGCGCTTCGTCGTGTGCAATACCGAAGTAATCACGCAATGTTGCAAGGCGCTTGTTCGGCAAGCCGTGTTTTTTCCAAGGAATACCAAAACAACTGCACTTCCATGGGCGGTCTATACTCATAGGCACGAGATGTTCTAAGAATCCCTTATCAAAACTTGCATTGTGGGCGACAACAAAGTCAGCGCGATTGAATATCGATTCCATCTTATTGTAATCAAGCGTTTTACCACGCACCATGTCGTCGGTAATACCGTGCACGCGTATGACACCCCACGGTATTGGATCACTTGGTTCACGTAAACCTTGGTACGTTTCAACAATCTCTACACAGTCATGATTAATTGCGTTATACCGAAACAAAATGATGCCTATTTCAACAACTTCATCACCGTTCCTGTGGCTCATACCAGTGGTTTCAACATCAACTATCGCGCCCATTTTAAACTCATGAAGGAGGGAGGTTTGCATTATGAGTCACGCCTAAAATGGGGCTTCATGGGCGGGTATGGAACGGGCATCCAAGATGCATCGTCTTGCCACAAACCATCTTCAGCAATAACCTGCAAGATAGTCAATGTTAAATCAAAAATTACTTTTGCACCCGCTTCTACAACATCGCGATTCGCACTTGATCCACATGTCGATTGACCGTGCACAATCTGGGAACGTAACATCGCAACACATTTAATAAGTGGAAGAAGCACATTTATAACTTCGTCTGCATCGTGATAATATTTTCCTATTCTACGTGGCTTGGTCCTCGCTTTTCTTGCCTCATCTTCTGAAGGATTTCCCCAGTACGAATTTATAAGATGCTCTTCAGAGAGCAAGCGATCGCAGAGTTTTCTGCTTTCTAAAAGAACTTCTTGTATTCGACCTTTAACGTCTTCCTTTACCATACGCTCAAGAAATGCCTCGCGAACTTTCCACTCTGGTTCATGGTTCGAATGATCACTGTCCCACTTTGCATACAGTGTATTCATTGCTATCCACGAAAAAATAAGACGAGCATCCGCTTCATCAGGTAACGGAAATTCATCTGATTTTCGCATCCACGAAAAGGCTCGATGCATCCGCAAACGAATGGACTCGTGTGTTTTTGCGTCATATAACTCTGCATGTTTCGTTTTCCAAAGTGATCCCAGCGTTGAAAGTTGTATCATTGTTGTAGATAGTAGCACTTGAAAGTCGTATCATGTGTACATGGCAACATTAGAAACAACTGTAAATGGGTTGAAATTCAAAAACCCATTTGTCATTGGCTCAGGCCCTCCCGGAACAAACGCAAACGTTATTCGAAAAGCATTCGACGAAGGATGGGGTGGCGTGGTTGCAAAAACAATAAGTATGGACGCGTCGAAGGTGACGAATGTTGCTCCAAGGTATGCACGCATGCGCGCGCAAAATTCCAAAGAAGTCATTGGTTGGCAAAACATTGAACTCATCAGTGACCGCCCATTTGAAACGTGGCTTGAAGAATTTGACTCGGTTAAACAATCACATCCCGACGGTATACTCATTGCTTCTGTCATGGAAGAGTATGTCAAAGACCGCTGGGTAGAAATGATTCAGCGGTGCCAAGAGGTTGGCGTGGATGCATTTGAACTAAACTTTTCATGCCCGCATGGTTTACCTGAACGGAAAATGGGTGCGGCAATGGGAGAAGACCCTGACATTGTTGGCGAAGTGACGGGCTGGGTCATGGATGCCGCAACTATTCCTGTCTGGGCAAAAATGACACCAAATATTACCCATATCACAGACCCAGGCAAACGTGCCATTGAAGCAGGCGCCGATGGTCTTGCTGCCATAAATACAATACTTAGCGTGATGGGGATCGACCTTAAAACTCTTCGTCCGCAACCAACGGTTGAGGGATACAGTGTTCCAGGCGGGTATTCTTGCAAAGCAATCCGTCCAATTGCGCTTCGCATGGTAATGGAACTTGCGCGGATGATGGAAGATGGTTTTAAAGACCGTACTATCTCTGGTATCGGTGGTATCGAAACAGGCGAAGATGCTGCGCAATTCATTTTGCTCGGGGCACACACTGTGCAAGTTTGCACCGGCGTCATGATTCACGGATACGGTATGGTCGAAGAAATGTGCGAGAGTTTACTTGCATTTATGGAAAAACATGATTTCAACACCATCGATGATTTTCGCGGTGCATCCATCCCCTACTTCAGTACTCATGCCGATTTAGTAAATCGCCAAGCGAAAGCAAAAGCAGAAGCAAAGGCTCGACGCGAAGGAATGATTGAAAAAGATGCCCAATGGACAGGAGATGATTTTGTACAACAATCAAACAAACTCGTCTCGAATGACGATTAATCAACCGCGAGTAAGTCAGAAACTTCGCAGTGTTAAATCTACCGCGGGTAGATTAATTATCTGGAGATGTACGTTCCAGCGCTGGTTTCGCCGATGAATTTGCCCTGCTGTGCAACAACTTTGCCACGAAGTAACACAATGTCACTGCGGCCTTTACGTTCCATGCCTTCGAAGCCAGAGTAATCGATTTTTGATAATCCGTCTTCATGCTTAAACGTACCCAAAAACTCTGTGTCATACACCACGATGTCGGCATCCGATCCAACCGCTAAGGCACCTTTTCGTGGGTACATGTTGAAGGTTTTCGCCACGTTGGTGCTGCACACATCCACCATAGTTTGCAATTCAATCTTGCCTGTACAAACGCCATGCGTGTGGACTAGGTCTACACGTTCTTGAATGGATGGGATTCCGTTTGGAATCAGTGTAAAGTTATCGATCCCCATATCTTTTTGACCATGAAAATTAAAAGGCGCGTGGTCAGTACCAATAGTCGAGATCGATCCGTTGGCTAATCCATCCCAAAGTGCTTCGTGTTCTACCTTGTCACGAAGCGGTGGTGACATCACAAACTTCGCCCCTTCAAAGTCTGGTCGTTCTGCATATGTTTTGTCTAAAATAAGATGCGGCGCAACTGCTTCGACAGTCACATCAACGCCTCGCTTTCTCGCTTCCATTGCGCTATTCACTGCTTCACCACAAGAGGTATGTACAACATAGATCGTTGCCCCTGCACGCTCTGCAAATTCACAAAGATGCTGTACGCCACCCGCTTCAACACTCCGAGGTCTTGATGGCTCGTGCCATTCTGTTCCCGTTTTACCCTCTGTAATCAACTTTTTTTGCATTGAATCTATGGCTTCTGCATTTTCGCAGTGTGCGGTGAGCGTGACGCCAAGTTCCTTGCAAAGTTGCATTAACTTGAATAAATTGTCGTCGCTCATATCAAGCGCACCTTTGTACGCCAAGAAAATCTTGAATGATTGCACACCTTCGCTAGCAACTAACGCGCGTAATTGTTCTTGTGCAAGAACGTCAAACCGAACAACAGCAAGGTGGAATGAATAGTCGCAACAACATCCTGCTTGGGCAAGTTCCTTCCACTCTGCAAACGCTTTTGCTGGCTCATCTTCTGGACCAGGACAAATCATTTCAATAATCGTCGTCGTTCCTCCGACAAGCGCTGCTTTAGTCGCTGACGCATGGTCATCGATTGCATTGGTTCCCATAAACGGAAGATGGATGTGCACATGTGGATCTATAAAGCCAGGAAATACATACTTTCCAGTTGCATCAATTACCTTATCACCTTCAAGGCCACCGCCTTGCTTGATTTCGGAAATAACATCGCCCATGATGCCGATGTCGCCTTGAAAAACACCCTCTGTTGCATAAATAGTCCCACCCTTGATGACTGTGTCAAACATCACGAAGTTTCCTGTGCAAATGCTTCATCTAAAACATCCAACATAAAATCGATGTCCAATTCTGTCAAACACATTGGAGGTTTAATCCGTAGCACGTTACCGAAATACCCGCCCTTGCCGATAATCAATCCTAAATCTTTACACGTTTCAAAAACATTTGCAGTTAACAGTGTTGCCGGTGTTTTATTTTCATCTTCAATTAGTTCCACTCCAACCATTAAACCCTTACCGCGAACATCGCCTATGCATTCGTATTTTTTTTGCAAGTCATGCAAACCAGCAAAAAGTTTTCCACCGAGTCGTTTCGAGTTACCCTGCATATCGTCATCTAGAATAACTTCAAGTGATGCGAGACCTTGCGCACAAGAAACAGGGTTACCACCAAACGTGTTAAAGTGAATTGCCTCGGTCAACGATTGAGCAATTTCTTTTGTTGTGACAACTGCAGCAAGTGGGCAACCATTGCCTATACCTTTTGCCATCACAACCATGTCGGGGACAACATCGTGATTTTCAAAACCCCAAAAGTGCTCGCCCGTTCGCCCAAAACCAGTTTGCACTTCGTCTGAAATACAAATACCCCCTGCATCACGAACGTACTTATAGGAATCTCGCAGATAATTCGGTGGCATTTCAATCACCCCACCAACGCCCTGCATTGGTTCAGCAATGAAAGCTGCGATAGAACCTGAACTGCCACGTTGTATGATATCCAGTACATCTTTCGCATACGCTTCCCCGCTTCCTGAATCATCGTAACCAAAATGCCCACGGTATCTGTCTGGCACAACTGTGTGATGCACGCCAAACCCATGGGGGACTGAATACTTCCACGAGGAATGCGCTGTTAAACCCATCGCGCCTTGTGACCCACCGTGGTACCCGTTGCGAAGTGCAATCACATCGTAATTTTTTGTATAGGCACGAGCCATCAAAATTGCAAGATCATTTGCTTCTGAACCACTGTTCGTAAAGTAAACGCAATTTAAATTCTCAGGCAATGTACCGGCAAGTTTCTGCGCAAATTTCGCAATGTTTGGGTGCAAGTAAATAGTTGTTGTGTGTTGCAATCTAGAATTTTGCAGGTTTACCGCTTCCATGACTCGCGGGTGGCAGTGGCCTGCACTCACCGATACAATTCCAGCAAATCCATCGAGGTATCGCTTGCCCGTTTCATCGAACAGATACTGCATGTGCCCATCGACAATCATGATTGGTTCTTTATAGTATGTGACAAGTGCTGGCGTTAAAAATTCGCCACGAAGTTGAATAACTTCTTCTTTAGATGGGCCATCGTATGGCTTGGGTTCATACTCACATGCTGGAAGATTGGACACGGTTGCGTTCTCCTAAGTTTAGAATGCCGTACAACACAAAAGCGATTGTTATGCCGACAAACCAAGCGTAACTGTATAGTTGGTTAAAAAAATCTGGGAAGTATTCTATCTTGAATGCAGCGTTGATAAAGCCAGGAAGGTTTGGTGCTACAGCAACGATAAGCACAAAGAGCGTACTCCAACGAAAACCTTGATACTCCCCTTTTGCGTCATACAACGCGTCGCTGTTGAGCCTCATTCGTCGAATAAAAAAATAATCACAAATCATGATGCCTGCGATTGGTCCAAGCAAAGCGCTGTACCCAATCAACCAAGTAAAAATGTAATCGCCAAGGTCGTTGTACAAACGCCAAGGCATGATGAGAATCCCAATGAAACATGTAATTATTCCACCTGTTCTAAATGAAATTTTCCGGGGGCTTAAATTGGCAAAACCATTCGCTGGGCTCACAACGTTTGCGGCGATATTGGTTGAAAGCGTCGCAATGGTGAGGGCAATCAGAGACACAACCACTGCAGTTGTTGACCCAAGTTTCCCCACGAGCATGATTGGATCCCAAATGGCACTTCCATAAATAACAATCGTCGATGATGTAACGGCGATACCGATAAACGAGAAGAGCGTCATTGTTGTTGGTAAACCAATGAGTTGCCCATACGCTTGGTCCCGTTGCGTTTTACAGTACCGAGTAAAATCAGGAATATTCAAACTAAGCGTCGCCCAAAAACCAACCATCGCCGTAAGTTGTGGGAAAAACATTGGCCAGAATGGCGCAGGGTTTTCAGGCGGTTCCGGAAACATCTGGGCAACCCCGCCAACTTTCACCGCCGCCCAAATCAACATTGCAAGACCCATCAAGATAAGAAATGGCGCAGCCCATGACTCCAGCCATTTAATACAGTCGATCCCCTTCAAAACAATGATAAAGTTCAACACCCAAAATGCAAGGAAACAAATAAACTGCAATGCAGTAATTCCAAGAAACGGCACGACTGAAGTATCCGCAACTATGTCAAGCCAGCCAAGTGCACCAAGGACTTGGTAAATTGCAAACCCGCCAATCCATGTTTGAATACCGAACCAACCACAAGCAACAAGCGAACGCGCAATGGCTGGAATGTGCGCACCCTTGGTGCCAAAACTTGCTCTTGCAAGCACTGGAAATGGAATGCCATACTTTGTGCCTGCATGCCCCATCAAAATCATTGGGACAAGAACAATTAAATTACCAAGCAACACTGTTAGAACTGATTGCCACCACGTCATGCCCGCTTGAATCATCGAAGCTGCAAGCATGTACGTTGGAATACACACAGACATACCAATCCAAAGTGCAGCCAAATGCCACTTGTTCCATGTTCTCTGTTCTTGTGGAACAGGAGCGATATCTGGATTAATGAGCTGGTTGACCAATTGCTTATTTCCCATGATTACGGTTTTGTGATTTGTGTGTAACTTTCTGGTCGTCGGTCCCTAAAGAACTGCCAAGTGTTACGCACTTCTTCAATCATGTCAAGGTCAAGGTCCGCGATGATTACTTCATCTTGATCGCGTGATCCCTCGACCATTATCTGTCCGCGTGGATTACAAAAATAACTTTGTCCGTAAAACTCACCAATATTCCAAGGTCCTTCCATGCCAACACGATTAATTGCACCAACGTAGTATTGGTTTGCAACCGCATGGGCAGGTTGTTCTAGTTTCCAAAGATATTCGCTTAATCCTGCAACTGTTGCCGATGGATTGAACACAATTTCTGCGCCGTTTAAGCCAAGCTCGCGCGCACCCTCTGGGAAGTGACGGTCGTAACAAATATAAACGCCAATTTTTCCTGCGCTTGTTTCAAAGACAGGGTAGCCTAGGTTTCCCGGCTTGAAGTAAAATTTTTCCCAAAAACCAGGATTGCAATGAGGAATGTGATGCTTGCGGTATTTGCCTAGATACTCGCCGTGCTCATCAATGACAGCAGCGGTGTTGTAATACACGCCAGTCATATCGACTTCATAGATGGGCACTACAAGAATCATCTTGTGCTGCTTTGCCAATTGTTGCATTAACTTAACTGTTGGTCCATCTGGAATACGCTCTGCTATTTCATACCAACGCGTATCTTGTTCAGCGCAGAAGTAAGGACCGTAAAATATCTCTTGTAAGCATGTCACTTGCGCGCCTTGGTCTGCGGCTTGCTTGATGAGTTCGATATGTTTATCAATCATCATTTTTTTTGTGTCAGCAATCGAAGATTCAGGGGGAGCATCATTTGATGCTTGAATAAGTGCCGCTCTAGTTATTCTTGACATGTATACACCTTTCGGGGGCTGCTCTTGTAACTCGTTCCATAATTATCTCCTTCTAAACTAAAGGTTAGAACCAGCGACTTACTAAAATGCGACATTCAGTGTAAAAACGGACAGAGTCTTCGCCATTGGAATGCAATGTACCAAAGAATGAATCTTTCCAGCCACAAAACGGGAAGACTGCCATAGGTGCAGGAACGCCAACGTTTATACCTATCATGCCCGCGCCTGCTGTATCTTTAAATTTGTTTGCTGCGTACCCGCTGTCTGTAAACATTACTGCCATATTTCCATACGGAGATCTATTTGTTACCGCGATCGCATCCTCGAGGGTTTCAACGCGTAAGATCGATAGCACAGGTCCAAAAATTTCTTCCATCGCGAGATCAGAATCATGCGGAACCTTGTCAAATATAGTCGGACCAACAAATGAGCCGCCTTGTTGGTCGCAATCCCTACCGTCAAGGAGTAACTCCGCCCCTGCTTCAATACCGCCTTCGATTGCTTTGTGTACTCGCTGCACGCTTGCGTCATCAATCAAAGGACCCATTGTGCAGCTAGATGCATCGCCTTTTTCAACACTGATTTGTTTTGCCGTTTCAACAATACGTGGAATAAACCATTCGGGCACATCGCCGACCAGAACAGCAACAGATCCTGCAAGACATCGTTGCCCCGCGTTACCCATCGATGAACTTATCACACCGTCAATCACAGCATCTTGATTCGCATCGGGCATAATAATCATTGTGTTCTTTGCACCCGCCATGCACTGTACGCGTTTTCCTGCAATCGAAGCAGTTTTATAAATGTGTTTTGCTACTGAAGTTGAACCAACAAACGAGACTGCTTTTACATCCTTATGCGTAAGCAAATGATTCACGACATCAGGCCCACCGGTAACCATGTTCAGCACGCCTGCAGGTAAGCCTGCTTCGTACGCAAGTTCCACTTCGCGCAAAGCGCACAGCGAAACTTTCTCCGATGGCTTTAAAACGAAAGTGTTTCCGCACGCGATTGCCATTGGCCACATCCAAAGAGGCACCATGATTGGAAAGTTAAACGGAGTAATGCCAACGCAGACGCCAATTGGAACGCGTTCAAGAGAACTATCAAGCGGAATACCTTCTTCGCGCTCTCGGCTAAACGAAGTTGAAACAGCAATGCGCGGAAGCGTTCGCCCCATCATGAGCGAGGGCGCACCACAAGCATATTCAACACAGTCAATACCACGGCGCACATCACCACGTGCTTCTGCTGTTGTTTTACCGTGTTCATCAACGATCATTTGTGCTAGTTCATCAAAATGTTGCTCAAGCAATTCCTTATACCGGAACAATACTTGGCACCTATCGCCAACAGGCGTTTCGCTCCAGCCCTGAAATGCTCGGCTAGCTGAGGTGACCGCTAAGTCTGTTACAGAG
The DNA here is from genome assembly GCA_963854955.1 of Phycisphaerae bacterium. Taxonomy (GTDB): domain Bacteria; phylum Planctomycetota; class Phycisphaerae; order Phycisphaerales; family SM1A02. The sequence continues at coordinate 11,540 of CAWLAZ010000025.1, forward strand.
ATTTCTTCAAGTGAAACACTTGCGAGTACTTCACCCGTTGCAGGGTTCACGTCATCAAACGTTGTCCCATTTTCGGAGGCGGGCTTAACGCGTTTTCCATCAATAAAATGTTCTACTGTGTTTGTCATGTTGTATAGTTTACCTTCATTCGATCTTTAGTAAAGCGTTTTTTGCTTGTGTAAAACTCGGCTGTAACTGAATCGCGGCTTTAAACGATTCAATCGCTGCGTTTGTATCGCCCAATGCAACCTGTGCATTGCCTAGATGGAACCATGCTAACGCAAATTTTGGCGCAAATTGTACTGCTTGTTCAAGAAACACATACGCCTGATTGGCGTCGCCTAGTTTGAACCAAGCATAGCCAAGCGCCGCTAGCATCCTCGGATTATTTTGTTGCAATGCATTTGCAATTTCTATATGTTGCACAGCTTTTTCAAATTGCTTTGCTCCAAGATACAAATTACCCAATTCAAATTGAACCACCGAATTACTTTGCATAAAAGACACTGCTTCTTCTAGCAGAACAATCGCTTCTTGTTTCTTGCCTACCTGCTTTGAAACAAGTGCAAAACGGTAGAGTGTCTCGGATTGAAATGTTGGATTATCTGACATTGCAAACGGGGAATCGGCTGGTACAGAAAACGCATTTTTATAAAACGCGTACGCTTCTTCATATTGCTTCATGTTAAAGGCGAGTTGCGCTAAATACGCAAGTGCGGGGCCATGTTCTGGCTCATCAATAAGAATAGAAAGCCAAACCTTATTCGCCTCATTAAAGCGTTCAGCAAGATACAGCGACCATCCATATTTCGTTCGCGCCATAACATAGGAAGGGTCAATTTTTAAGCATGCCTCAAGATGCTCGATCGCTTCGTGTATTGATTGTTTTGATATTCCATCATTGCGTAACAATATATCTGCAAGTGCTAATCGGGCATCTCGGTTACTTGGATCAAGCACAACCGCTTGTTGCAGTTTTCGATGTGCCGAATCTATTCGATTTGCGATAACATCCATTTGTGCTTGCGTTACAAAGTGTGGGGCAAGAATACATTTCGATTCCATCTTCGCAAGCCAAGGGTCATCCATTTGGTACCCCATATCAATCGCGATAAATGGCGCAACTGGCTCACCTTTAATTTTTGCTTTCGCCAAGTGCACAAGTG
>CAWLAZ010000026.1:0-12629 GCA_963854955.1 Phycisphaerae bacterium
CTGAGATGCGACGCAATTTTCGCACAGGTGAAAAAATTAAGCGGTGGAAAATGAAATAATACACAAGAACAGAAATCAAACTTCCAACTATGCCGGCAATAATAGTGAGCGTTCTTGTTGAATCAAGTTGTTCTTTGGCAAATGTTGATTTTCTTCGTATAACCAAGATAGCTTCGAGGGGATCTGAAACACTTGGGGCATTCACGCCAGAACCAAAATCTGTCACGCCTTCTTTTCGAATTGAGCCCGTTTGTGATTTCGTGATCGGTTTTGCGTATTGAAAATAGTTGTGCTGGTCTCGGTCATAGACGTCATAAAATTCGTCTATTTTTCCTTCATTGGATTCAAATACATTGAGTGCCCTCTCCACAAATGTGTTTTCACTTCGACCAATTTCATCAACACGAACAAGATGTATATTGACATCTTCGCCTTCGAATACTTCAGCTTTCACCTGCGAGTTAATCCATACATCGGCCAGTTGCCTTGCAACTTCGAGTTGGTAATCCTGAACAACAGCTGAAGAACTTACCCAAAGAACACCCAGCAAGCATGCGATAATAATAACATTCGCTGTGCCAAATATTGCAAGGCATTTGTTTGCTAGGCTGACGCGCTTTCCCATTCGTACCATGATAACATCGTGACTGAGTTTAAAGCCCGAGGGTTTATTAACCCCGAATTAATTAACTAAATTAACCAAGTTAGTTAACCCCAGGGCTTATCAATGAGCGAGTTATAGAACTGGCTTTGACCATTCCCATGTTTTTGATTTATTTAAAGCTGCCGCTGCCATTTTCGTACAACGTTGACATATCAACGCGATGGGCTCAACAGCGCCAGCCCAAACGGGGTCTTCGCGGTGTTCTAGGCACATTCTGCATGTTTCTTCTGTGGACGCACCCTCTTCTGCGAGAACAAGTTCTGTGTACGCCACCGTCAAACAATTCCCGCACACAATGCTTCCTTGGTGGCCTTCTACGCATGGAACATCGTTCGCCCATGCCGTATTGCCGCAGAAATCACAAAGAATATCTTCTGGCTGAACGTTGTTGTCATCTATACCATCACGATGCATTAATCTACCCTCACTAAAGTTGTTGCGTGGAATGGCCGACCTTCGCGTTTGTATTTACGCTCAAAGTTCGTGCCGACAAGTTCCCCTTCACCAGCAGACTGCGCCGAACTGAAGGGTACTTGTGTAAAAAGTTTTGTGTTTCGTTCGAAGTGCTCCACATGCCACTCCCAGAGAGCATCGTGGTCGGTTACAACGTGCACAATGCCGCCCTTTTTTAACACACGGTGAAACATTTCAAGCGTGCTGTCTTGGATGACACGTCGTTTGTGGTGGCGCGTTTTTGGCCATGGATCACTAAAGTACAAATGAATAATGTCAGCAACATTATCTTCACACCAAAATTTTATAAACTCTGTTGCGTCGCCGTGCACCATTTTTACATTAGGAATGTGGTTTCTTCTTAAGCGATCTGCTGCGTATCGATAAAACTCAGACGCCCATTCAAAACCAAGGTAATTTGGCTCAACATGTTTTTGTGATTCTTGCAACAGGAACGTGCCTTTACCCGAACCAATTTCTATTTCAAATGGTTTTGAGGCATCTTCAAACCATGAACGTGGATCGATGCGGCCATCGGTGCTTGGCGGAAGCTTTCGCATGTCGATGCCTATATCGCCAACATCAAACGTTTTTCCTCGAGCAAGTCCAAAACTCATCAGCCTGCTCCGCCCACCCCAGCTGTGCTAGAACACGCAGCAGCTTGTTGCGCTGCTATTTGCGCAGCAGCTCCAGAGGAATTGCCTCTAGATGAAACAAGACAAGTAATACCTGTGCCATTCCCCTTTAACTCATTAAACCAAACTTCAGCTCCAGTCGTTGGTTCTAAGCAAAACGTATAACCATTCACCGAAACGATAAGCCGATCGCCATCAAGAAGTATCGATGGATACCCACTACCTTTTGGGGATTTCCACTCCCATTTTTTTTCGCCCGTGTACCGATCAAGCGCAATAACCTGTTTATTGATCCCTACAAAAACTAAATCGTCAAGTTTGTTAATCATTATCGGTTACCTCTAACACCCATGATTTGATGATTGAGGGCGTCCCGTCCGTTACCTCTAATACCCATGATGTAATGATTGAGAGAGCCTCTTCGTCAAATGTCGTTTCGATTCTTCCATATTCACTCACTGCACCTGTTGTTGCTGGCTGGAACAAATGATTCAGTCCATCGAGTTCAATAATAGTAATGTCATTTCCGGTTTCTGTTTTCACTCGTTCGATTGCCGAGAGGTTTTGTCGCGCTTCCACTTGTACGTCTTTGGAACCATTTAAAGCAAGTACTGGACAAACAAGCATCGCAAGCGTTGGCGCAGGATCATAAAACAAAAAGAATTGCATCCAGTCGGAAGACATTACTTTAAGCGCTTCATCAACACTTTGATCAAACAGTTCTTCTGATACATCTATGCCCTGCGCTTCAAATTGAATTGCAACGAGTTCTTCAAGTTGTTCTTGCACTACTTGTGTATCCTCGCCCAATTCCATCATTTCGTACAAAGACATAGATGCGTGCACTAGCGCGTCAATCAATTCTTGATCTGCGCCTGATGTTTCTAAAAAAAGTGCTTGTTGAACCGGAAGAAGTTCGTCTCCAGCAACGCCTGGGCCTGCAAGCATGACAACAAACGCGAGTTTGGAGTCGTCCACAGCAACCATCGGCCCAATGAGTCCGCCTTCGCTGTGCCCAATAAGGCCCACTTGTAAGGCATCTATTTCGGCGTGATTGCGAACGGCCTGCACCATCAATGAAACATCGGTTGCGAAATCTGCAGTTGTTGCGCTCGTCAGGGTTTCTCTATCCTCGACAACCGATCCACCAACGCCTCTGTCGTCGTATCGAAGAACAGCAATGCCGTTTCGCGAAAGATAATCAGCGATAACGAGAAATGGTTTATGCCCCATCAATGATTCGTCTCGGTCTTGCAAACCAGAACCGCTTATCAATACAGCGCAGGGGAATGGACCCTGCCCGTCTGGAATTGTAAGTGTGCCCTGAAGCAAGTGTCCCGCGGGATGTTGCGCTGTTACTTCGTATTCCCAATACGGGAACGGCCCAATGGGATTTTGAGGTCGCTTTAATTCCGTGTTTTCTTCAACTCGATTGAACGCAATTTCAATGACAAGATCTTGATGCAGTTCACCAGTAAGCTTGGTGCGCTCTTCATTTTCGAATAAAACAAAAGATAAGCCCGCCTGTGGCAACTCTGCAAACAGCGAACCATCTTGTTTATATGTTGCAGGAAGAGGAATATCCTTCGCGCCTTGCACTGGCACTGTAAGCAGAATAAATGTACCCTCGTCAGTTTCAGAAATGCCCAGCGTCATTTCAAGCTGTCCCATTGTTGGAACTGAGATTTCGCCTGAGTAGAATCGTGATTCGTCTGCAATGACATTGCAGGCAACAATACAAAGCCAAAAAACATATTGGCTTAACAAGGGAATATACATGTGTTTCTCATTATGAAGTTGTGGTCTCAGAACACGAAGGTAATTCTACCCGCTTAGCATCTGACCACAAATCTTCTAAATCATAATACGCACGGCGCTGCGGCTCAAACAGATGTAACACTACGGTAATAAAATCGACAACAATCCAAGTTGCACCCGAATCAATGTTTTTACGAAACGCTGGGAATTGTATTTCTTCACCAAGATTTTTCGCCTCAACAGCAACCGATTTCATTTGTCGATCACTTGTACCCGTGGCAATCAATACATAATCACACACTTGGCTTAAGCCAGTAACATCAAGAAGGACTACGTCTTCGCAGTGCCTATCCTGTAGCAAACACCCCGCTTCCACAGCGAACGCTGCAGAGTCGGGGCGATTGATTGTTTCAGAATTAGTTGTTGTCATTAAAGACCTAAAAATCCCTGAACAACAGGGCCAAAGTTTACTACAAGACCAGCGAATACAACAGATACAATCGCAATCAACTTAATAAGAATGTTGAGTGCAGGACCTGAGGTATCTTTGAATGGATCGCCTACGGTATCACCAACAACACTCGCTTTGTGTGCGTCGGACCCCTTACCGCCATGCTTCCCTGATTCAATATATTTCTTAGCATTGTCCCAAGCACCGCCTGCATTTGCCATATAAATCGCAACCGCAAAACCAGATGTAAGACCACCAACGAGCAAGCCCATCACGCCGCCAACTCCAAGGAGTAAGCCGACAATAATCGGTACTGAGATTGCGAGAATTGCTGGGAAGACCATTTCTCTTTGTGCGCTTGCAGTTGAGATATCTACGCACTCGCCGTAATCTGGGAATTGATGACCATCTACCATGACCTTCTTTGGCCAGTTCATTGGATCTTTAATTTCTTCATCGGTCATGCCGTTCTTCTTGTATGCGGCTTTCATGATTGCAAACTGACGACGGCATTCGTTCATCATTTCATATGCCGCACGTCCAACAGCGTTCATTGTGAGAGCGCAGAAGACAAAGGCAAGCATAACTCCAAGGAAGATACCGCCAAGAACTTTAGGGTTCATAATGGTGACATTGTAGAACGAAAGAAGTTGTTTAATTTTTGCTTTGTGTGAAGGCACCAATGCAAACGAAAGATCTTCTACGGTGACTATATGCGCATTTTCAGTTTCGCCCCAAGCAAAATCAGCTTCGATTGTCCCTTCGGACCAATTCAAATCTTCAACTGCTCGTTGGGTTGCATCAGATGCCAGTATCAAACCACCGAAGAGCTCACCATTGTCGTTTGCAACAAACTCACCATTACCAAGATAGGCAACTGTATCTAGTGCCTCTTCAACGAGTGCGATGTCTGCAACAATTTTCTTGTCAAGACTTGTTTGGACCACTGAAACGTAAGCGGCGAGCAAGGCAAGCGCGGTCAAAGCAGCTGATCCGATTGCAAAACCCTTGCCTGTTGCTGCAGTTGTGTTACCAAGTGAATCAAGCATATCTGTTCGCTCGCGCACGATTGGTGGCTGGCCTGTCATTTCAGCGTTGCCACCGGCGTTGTCTGCGATTGGGCCATACGCATCTGTTGCAAGCGTAATGCCGAGTGTACTTAACATACCAACAGCAGCAATGCCGACGCCGTAGAGGCCGAGTAAGAAGTTTTCATTACCACCTGAAAATCCAAAGGAAGTAATAATTGCAACAACGATCACAATGAGTGGGGCCCAAGTTGAAATCATGCCTTCAGCAATACCAGCAATAATAACTGTTGCTGCACCCGTTTCGGTTTGTTTTGCAATACGTTGTGTTGGGGCATGTTCGTACGAAGTGTAATATTCTGTTGCGTAAGCAATAACAAGACCGGAAACAAGACCAGTAATAATAGAAGCCCAAGGTCCCCACCAAACGAATCCAGCAACCTCTACGTCTTTGAATAAGAAGTAAAACAATCCACCGCAAAGAATGGCGATAAGTAACGAAGCAACATACACGCCTTTGTGAAGTCCTTTAAGGAGTTCACTAAACGATGCGTTTTCCTTTGCACGAACAACGAAGACGCCAACGAGGGAGCAAAAAATGCCAAGCCCCGCAAGAGCCATTGGTGCAACTACGAGTGACATGCCAAACTGGTCTGCCAATTCAGGACTTGCAAAGTTAATGCCCATTGCTGCTGCAGCACCAAGTGCCATCGTTGCAAGGATCGAACCATAATAACTTTCGTACAAGTCAGCACCCATGCCAGCAACATCACCAACGTTGTCGCCAACGTTGTCTGCGATTGTCGCTGGGTTACGCGGATCATCTTCAGGAATGCCTGCTTCAATTTTGCCGACAAGGTCAGCGCCAACGTCAGCAGCTTTTGTGTAAACACCACCACCAACACGTGCGAACAACGCTTGAGTGGATGCACCCATGCCGAATGTCAACATAATTGCAGTAAGTTCAACAAGTGGTTTTTTTACCATATCGCCTGCTTCGTTTTCGAATACGAATATTTCCCTCCAAAGATAGAACCAAACGGAAGCATCGAGAAGTGCGAAACCAACAACGACAAGGCCCATAACTGCGCCTGATCGGAATGCGATTTTAAGGCCGTCGTTGAGCGATTGCTTGACTGCCCAAGTTGTTCGAGCAGAAGCATTGGTTGCCATCTTCATACCGAACCAACCACAAAGTCCTGAGAACAAACCAGCAATTGGAACACCTACAGCTGTCCAGATTGGTTGAATGCCTGCAAAGCCAAGCGATGCAAGGATAGCAACAAGGACAACAAAGACAACGAACACAACTTTATATTGACGCTTCAAGTACGCCATTGCACCAGCACGAACGTACCCTGCAATTTCAACCATTTCTGGTTCGCCTTCGCTTTGTGACATAACGCCTCTACTAAAGACGACCGCCATAAAGAGCGCGACCACTGCACCGATGGGTGCAAGATAAAAAAGTTCTGGGATGGATGCTGTTGTTTCTTGAGCAAGCATGAGAGTGTTCATTATTGTGTATCTCCAATATGCGAATAGCGTTTTGCCACTCGTTTATTTTGCCTATTGCGATGTCATTGCATCGCTTCTAAAAAAGTAACACCAATGGTCGCCAGCGCGTGCTGCAACAAAGCATTGATGTTTATGGTTATTGTTTACAAATTAAGAGCGTGAGCGCTGTTGTGGGAAATTCAATTCACGGTATCGACGTGATTCTGCTTTTCGGCGTGCACGACGATTACGTTCGGATGGTTTTTCGAAGTATTGACGCTTCTTTACATCCTTGATTAGGTTCTCTTTTTCACAGAGTTTTTTGAAACGACGGAGCATTTGCCCTGCTGATTCGTTTTGTCTTGCTTTAATGCGAATTGCCATATGATTGGGTACCTTTTTCTGCTAAAACAGTTTTGAGCCACGTATTAGAACGCATTCTTGTGTTCCTTGCAAGGGGCAACGGCAATATGACTAACTCTTTATAAAACAAGTGGTTACAGAAGCCCTAACTAATGATATCCTAGCCAATATCATGGAATTGTTAATTGACACTTGGAACGTGCTGCATCAAACTGGTGTGCTTCCTGCCGATTCAGCGGGAATTGGCACTCTTGGGCTCTGCAGAATGATCGAAAACAGCCGCTGGAACGGTGAAAAAGTCATGCTCGTTTGCGATGGCATGCCCTCAGACGAGCACGAAACTGGGCCTCGATACCAAACCATATTCACTGGTTCACGCAAGACTGCTGATGAGGAAATCATAGAGCGTGTTGCTGTTTCCTCTGCACCGCGATCCATTCTTGTTGTAACAAGCGATAGGGAAATCATTAAATCAATCCGCAGGCGTGGAGCACAACAAATTGGCTCTGCCTTATTCTTGCAAGCGCTAGTTGAAGATAGCTACATTCCAAAAACCAAAAATATTCGTCGACCGTCTGGGCTTTCTCCAAAACTTGCGCAAGAGTGGAAGGAGCATTTTGGAATTGATGCAAAGGCGCTTGAAGAATTACACAACTTGTCAATGCCAGAATTTGATCGTGATGAGCCGTTGAAACAACAGAAGAAAAAAGAGGCGGAGCCAACTCCAAAACACGCACAGAAACGAACGGTCAAACCAGATGAGCCCATGCTTCCCGCAGAATTACTTGAAGAGGCGCGTCGGTTGCTCGGCAACTAGCTTGCTATTAGACGATAGGGCCTGACTATAGATTCGCTACGGGTCTGACCTAAATGCTCAGACCCCTCATACTATCATGGTTGTAAGCGTTCCCAACTCCACTCGCCATCAACTTTGGTGTACCCAATTCGATCATGAAGTCGGCCATCATGCCCTTGCCAAAGTTCCACTGTGTCAAGTGAAACACGATAGCCACCCCAAAATTCTGGCCTTGGAATAGGTTTTCCAATCCAATTTGCACTTAACTCTTCAACTTTTTCCATAAGCAAAGTTCTGCTTTTTAAGGTCTTCGATTGTTCGCTTGCCCATGCACCAACTTGGCTCAATCGGTTTCGGGTTTTAAAATACGCATCAGATTCTTCACCACTAATTTTTATTGCTGTGCCCTGAATTCGAACCTGCCGTTGTTTTTCATCCCAGTGAAAGAGAATACACACCTTTGGGTTTGCGAGAATGGCGTTTGCCTTTTCACTGTTGTAGTTTGTAAAAAAAACAACACCATTATCATCAAACCCCTTTTGCAATACCATCCTCGAAGACGGAACGCCATCTTTACCGACAGTGGAAAGCGTCATCGCGAGCGGGTTGGGTGTTGGCCTGTCTTTGTATGCTTCGTCAAACCATGCTTGCATCGAGTCTATTGGTGAAATTGGGGGCGAATTGAAATTCATATGCATAGAATACAACCCTGAAAAAAAAGCGCCGTAAAGTAATACTTTACGGCGCTTAGAAAGTCTAAACAAGTGTGTTACATCGTGTAAACCGCTTCAAGTGCTTTTCCAAGACGTTCGTGCATATCTTGAAGATGCGCCAGCGAGTACACATCTAAATTATCGTCTGTTGCTAACACATCGCCAATTTCATTATAAAGTTGGCGTCCGTGATACAACGCAAGTGTTCTAACTTGACGAGATTGCTTTACCTTGCCGGTAAGCAAACCAATAAGTCGATCAGCCATTTCCGCTTGCAAGTTTCTATCAATCGATGAAATCATCGGTTGGCGATTTGACCACGTACCTTTGGTTTCCATTTCTCCATAGATTGCATCCATGAGTGTTTGGAAAATTTCTGCAACCGTAAGTGCGTCTTCGTCTGAAGGCACCATGAACTCGTTGTCAGAAACCATACGAAGTCGACTTGGGGCAAGTATTGCCGAAATCATAGAAGCTTGCGTTCCTAAGATTTGATCGTGAATTGGCCATGTTGCTTCGCCGCTATCACCACCACCTTCATACCATTTATCAACATTGAAATGTGTGACGATTTCTGGAGAAAGGCTGTATGCATTTTCGTCAAAAATAGTATTCACAATAAATTCAAGCGCCGCGCGTTGCTGTTCCGCAGGAACAACTTGCACTGGGGGAACATCTTCGTCACCAAAGTCACCTTTTTTATTGCGGTTTGTGTATGCGCCACCGATCCAATCGGACATCATGCTCGCAGCACTTGTTTGCATACGTAATGTTGTCTCGTATCCACGACGAGCTTCCGACCAACTATCCCCGTCTTCAACAAAGTGTCCGAGTAAATCTTCTCGAAGACTGCTTACAATTCGCATTTGGTTTTGTGCAAATGTCAGCGGGTCTTTACTAAAGTCATATCGCTTTGCAAGTGGATCTGGGCCATTCGTGTCTTCGTCGGTGAGATATGCATACGCTGGATCACTTGCTTTAGCAAGTACGTCGGCAATATCGCCTGTGGTATACCCATATTCAACTGCCCAGTAATCATACGGGCCAATGCCGATCATTGCGAAGTCGCCTTGCACATCTCCAGTATCCATATTAAAGTTTACTGGGTTGTAATCCATGACCGAAGCGGTAAACGGTTTCTTGCCGCGAATTTCATCAGAGTTTATTTCTTCAAGTGTGTATAAGCTTGATGCTTTAAAGTTATGGCGCAAACCAAGTGTATGCCCAACTTCATGGCAGACAAGACTTGACATGAGTGGGCCAATAAACCATTCTGGAATTCCATCGAGTTTATCCGACGTTGCTCTGTCGTTTTCTATCGGTGAACCGAGTTCTAAAAACTTCAATGTTTCAAGACCAAGACGTGCAAACGCCATTTGGTTTGCCAATTCATGTGCAGCAAGACAGTGCCTGTCTTCGTCACCGAGCCAGCCAGCAATTTCTGCTAGTTCTTCATTGTTTGCAAGTACAGTGTTCACTGATGCAGCAGGAGCTGTGCCGTCTTTCCTTGCTTGCAATAATGCTGCTCGTTCCATAGGGTCTGCCATGAGAATCCGTGGGTCCCACTCTGGATATTGATCCAACCACTGAATGTCTTCGGGTGTCATTGCAGCCATGGCTTCTGATGATTTAGGTTGCTGATTATACCAACGCCAGTATGCGCGAATCCAGCCATCGGTTAAAACAATGTCTGCATCAAGAATTTCGCCTGTCATAGGATGCGCGCGTGATGGGCCTATTGCGGTTGCAACATCGTTATGAAGCCATCGCAAGAAGTTGTACCGTACATCTTCTGGATCTTTTTCCATGTGTGCGCCGGTTGCGGCATCTTGGTAATACACTTCGATCGCACTATCGATTCCGATTTTTCTAAATGCATCATTCCAATACAACACGCCGTCGCGAACCCATCGTCGATACCGAACAGGAACAGTGTGCTCTATATAAAACACAATTGGTTTTTCTGGTGGGCTCAGTGACAGTTTTGGATCTCGCTTTTGTAAATCCCAGCGATTGATGTAATGAATCCATTTATCTTCGTTATGGTATTGCCCAAGGTCGCGGTAAGTGGTCCCAAAGTAACCTACACGTTCGTCTGCTATTCGCGGTTTATAATTGCCGCGTTCTGGCACTTCGCTTATTGAATAGTGAATCTTCTTAAAGCTGCCTCCAGTTGTTGGCATTTCAAATGCAACTTCTAGGTTTTTTGGAAACGATTTCGCTTTCACGATGGTTGCAAGTTTACTGTTTGCACCATTGCCAACGCGACCTGCAATTTTAGAGGCGTTGTTGACCAGTAAATTGTCTAAGTCGATAACGGGCTGCCCGCTTGGACCTGTTGCAACGATGGGAACATCAATAAGTAAAGTATCCGTAAAGGAAGCTTTAACCCCATCTTTTGACGCCTGGTCGCCAGAAGATCGCACAGAAGTTTCTGGTGTGATAAATGCGATTCGATCGCCGAATTTTTTAAGATATAAATACGCTTCATTACCTTGCAAACCAACAAACTTAACACCGGCTGTAGGTGTCACGGCAATGAAGAAATTTTTGCGTTCCCAACCACGAGGAAGTTCCAAAAGGAGTTGCTGTTCTTTTGCATTTTTCCAAAGACCAAATAATGGCGTTGTTCCATCGATTGTTGATACTACTTTGGTGTATCCATCGTTGACTTCGTCAAATGCTTTGGGTTTAGCGAGCGACGTCGCCGTAATGGTCGCAATAAGACCAAGTGAAAATAGTATTTTGTGTATTGGCATGTTGTAGTTACTCCAGTATTCTTCTCTCCCCATACGAATGCATGAGGTCTTTGTTCTTTCGATATACGGTTTTAAATACCGCTTCGTGCAGCATCGGCATCACTTACAAAATTGCTCTAAACAAGGAACGCGATAACCAATTATTGTGGTTCTCGGACGTACAAAATGCAAGAGAATAATGCGAAATTAGTCCAGCGAAACTACTTTTTCAGATTGTTCCGTACGGAACGCAGAAAAACGTGCTGACAGGCCAGAATCGCTCATTGAGAGCATTTGAACGGCAAAAAGCGCCGCATTAGTGGCGCCTGCGCCTCCGATCGCGAATGTTGCAACGGGCATTCCTTTCGGCATTTGGACCGTTGAAAGCAAGGAATCAAGCCCATCAAGCGACCAAGCCTGCATTGGGCACCCCAACACGGGTAATTCTGAATGAGCTGCAACAACACCAGCAAGGTGAGCTGCACCGCCAGCGGCGCAGATAAAAAGTTCAATGCCGCGTTTTTCGGCATCTACGAGGTATTTTTGGAGAATTTCAGCGTTTCTGTGTGCAGAAAGCGCATTGCACTCATGTGCTACACCAAATGATTCAAGCGTTTCACTCGCTCGTTTCATGGTTGGCCAATCCGAGGCACTGCCCATTAAAATTCCAACTTTCGCGCCTTCTACTGTTGTGTATTTTGCCATGAAGACATTCTACTCAATCCTGTGGCGAACCACACGATGGTCTCTATTCCTCCTAAAAGTCCTTATTTATATTGCCTTTCTGTGTGGGGGCTGCGCGAGGTCAGTTGTGTGGGGTCGGACCCCTAAGGAGCATCTTTCCTTTTTTTATGAAATTGAAAGCGTGTTTTGCCCAATAACTTAGCGTATGAGGCGATATGCGTTCTATATGATGGTGCTAGGGGTTGGCGGAGGTCTGTTTTTCTGGTCTTGCTTGGGCTGCATTGAAATGGTTAATGATGCATTTGCTGCAGGCAGTTTTATGGGCTGGTCGACGCTAGCTTGTTTGAGTTTGCTCGTTGGGGGATTCTTTTACCTCTCTTTTTCTGAATTCTTGGGGTATATCTCCTTACGTAAGGTGGATAGTCTTGCACGCGCTCTTCAAAGTGATAATGTTGAACGAGCGAGATCGCTGGCAATCCGTTGGATGCATTCGCTCTCTAGATACAATACGGTAGAACTTCAAAACGCACAATCTGTGCAAGAAATCCAACACTTCGTCACGTCGCAAGTAGCAGATATTGATGCAAAAGTAGATTGCATCATCGCAAAAGAATCAGTGCTGATTGCCGCTTTTGTAGGAGTTTCACCTTGGGCAACGCTCGATGGTGTGCTTGCAGCTTGGCGACAACTTCGATTGATGCGAAGTATTGCATCAAAATATGGCGTTCGTCCGAGCACAATCGGAACTATTCGATTGCTTCGTCGCGTTTTGATATCTGTTGTGCTTGCCGATGTTTCCCAGCATGTAACGCAATGGATTGCGTCAAAAGTTCCCTCCTTGGGTGGATT
>CAWLAZ010000027.1:0-12255 GCA_963854955.1 Phycisphaerae bacterium
CATGTTAGAATTCTACCAAACAAAAATGTTAACTCAGAGTCAATATTTTAAATTATTGCAAAACCGTGTTTTTTTATCCAAAATCAAATGTTATAACTTTAATTGACTCAGAGTCAATTAAATAGTGGGGTAGCTATGGGCGAGGGTGGTATTTGGCGATAACTGCTTTGAGCTGAGAGCGGTCGATATGCGTATAAATTTGGGTGGTCCCGATATCGCTGTGCCCAAGAAGTTCCTGAACAATCCGAAGATCAGCGCCACCGGCAAGCATGTGCGTGGCGAAACTGTGGCGAAGTGTGTGTGGATGCACATCGCCAAGGTTAGCATTTTTCGCAAGCTTGCGAATGATTTGCCAAATAGCAACACGTTCAAGCGGGCGACCAGTGTTTGAAAGAAGCAAGTGCCCCTTCTCACGGCCGTCGTCAAAATGCATTAGTTTAGGACGGAGCTCAGCGGTGTATTGTTGAATCGCCTCTATAGCCGGCTTCCCAATTGGCACGAGACGTTGTTTATTTCCCTTGCCCGTCACCATGACAACAGCGAGTGTCTCTTTAAAATCTTCCGGCTTTATTCCAGCAACTTCACTTGCACGCATACCACCGGCATACATAAGTTCAACAAGTGCACGATCGCGTTGCCACAATCTTCCGCACGAAGGATTCGCCGCTTCAATAAGTTGTTTCATTTTCTTGGGCGATAAAACGTCGGGTAAACACTTCCATCTTGTGGGTGTTTCTAACAAGCGCGCCGGATCGGTCGCAATTTTATTTGATGCTTGTAAATACCGAAACAACATTCTGAAAGTGGAAAGATGTCGAGCAACGCTCGAAGCCTGCAGACCGCGGTCTCTATGTAAATACCGAACGTGTGCAGAAAGGTGTTTGGGTGTGACATCACTGCAACAAACAATTCCTTCAGCGGTAAGTCTTTCGCGTAATAATTCTAGGTCTCTTCGGTAAGCGTCGAGTGTCGACGACGACAAACCCGCTTCAACACGAAGGTACCCAAAAAAGTCACGAACCTGTTGGTCGTAATTCGACAAGTTGTCCATTAACAGTCATATCTAAAGAAGCGTTTGAAGTAATGCCAGAAAGCTGCCGGTACATCGAGCATGATTTGAACGAACCAAAACAAACGCTGTACGCCTCGTCAAGCCGACCAAGTGTGAAATGGCTCGAACAAGCCGAGTGTCCATCTTCAATGTATGGGCAGCAATGTAAAGTTGATAGTGTTGGTTGGGGGATGGCCATCTTGCTTATGCAATATCGGCAGGATGACCCAATATAAACCAGAAAGCAGTGTTAGGGCTTGCTACGCCACAATTCAAAGGTTAATGCGTGACAGTTCTTGTTGTCTGGATTTCTATGAATAACTCCTGAACGCTCCCATTCTTCCTCGTCAAACAACGGGAAGAACGTGTCGCCCTTAAGAGTGGTATGAATCCGAGTGATATGCATAGCTGTTGCGCGAGACAATGCTTGTGTGTAAATTTCTCCGCCACCAATGACAAATAGCTTTTGCTCTTTTGCCACTTCAACAGATTCATCAAGCGAATGCACCACGGTTGCTCCCTCTGCCTTGAAATCTTCTTGCCTCGTAAGAATAATGTTTGTTCGGTTTGGCAACGGCCTTCCTATGGATTCCCATGTTCGCCTTCCCATAACAATTGCGCTGCCCGATGTTATAGCCTTAAAGTGTTGCAAGTCCGCGGGTAAATGCCACGGCATATCACCGTTTGCCCCAATGACAAAATTTTCAGTTATAGCGACAACAATTTCCATGGCGTTAAACAGCAATGGGCGCCTTTATATGTGGGTGCGGTTCATATCCAGACAACGTAATGTCGTCGTAAGTAAAATCAAACACCGAAGTAATTGCAGGATTTAATGTGACATTTGGCAGCGGACGAATTTCTCTTTTAAGTTGTTCATTCGATTGATCAATGTGGTTTGAATACAAATGCGCGTCACCAAGCGTGTGCACAAAGTCGCCGAGTTCTAGTCCTGTTGTTTGCGCAACCATCATCGTAAGCAATGCGTACGATGCAATGTTAAACGGTACGCCAAGAAAAATATCAGCCGATCGTTGGTAAAGTTGGCAAGATAGTTTATTGTCAGCGACATAAAATTGAAACATCGTGTGGCAGGGGGGCAATGCCATTTTGTCAACTTCGCCGACATTCCAAGCACTCACAATGTGTCGTCTTGAATCTGGATTGTTTTTGATCCCGTCAATGAGTTTTGTTATCTGGTCAACAGTTCGACCGTCAGTAGTTTTCCATGATCGCCACTGCGAACCATACACTGGCCCTAGTTCGCCATTCTCGTCTGCCCAATCATCCCAGATAGATACACCATTTTCTTTGAGGTATGCGATATTTGTTTCGCCGCGTAGAAACCAAAGCAGTTCATGAAAAATGGAACGAGTGTGGATTTTTTTGGTCGTAACAAGCGGGAATCCCTCGTTTAAATCAAACCGCATCTGCCATCCAAATACACTTTTCGTGCCGGTTCCAGTGCGGTCTTCTTTCAGGGTGCCGTGATTGAGGACATGTTCAAGTAATTCAAGATATTGTTTCATGGGTGCTGGCTGTCGAAGATACCATACCCACAGCAGATGATGGACAGCAATCAACCACTACTTGAACTTCGAGACGTAAAAATCACTTTTTCGAAGGGCAAAGACGCACTTACCGCGGTCGATTCGGCTTCATTTTCTCTTCACCGTGGAGTTACCCTTGGCGTAGTTGGAGAGAGCGGCTCTGGAAAATCAACAATGGCAAGAGCGGTGATGCAACTCATTCAACTTGAAGACGGCCAGATTATTTTTGACGGCTCGGATCTAGCATTACTTGGCAACAGAGCGCTGCGACTAATGCGCCCGCGGATTCAAATGGTCTTTCAGGACCCGGGTGGATCACTCAATGAATATATGCGCGTTGGAAAAATTATTTCCGAACCACTTCTTGTGCACGGTATTGCAAAAGGTATAGAACTCAACCAACGCGCAGAACAATTGTTAATTCAGGTTGGCTTGCGACCAGAAGATGCAAATAGATTTCCCCATGAATTTTCTGGTGGCCAAAAACAACGTATTGCAATTGCGCGAGCGATTGCATTGAAACCAGATTTATTGGTATGCGATGAACCCACATCAGCACTCGATGTGACCGTGCAGTCGAAAATATTAAAACTTTTATCGAAGCTTCGTGATGAACTTGGTTTAACTATTTTGTTTATTACGCACAACCTTGCCGTTGTAAACGAATTCTGCGACGAAGTGTTGGTCATGGACGCAGGAAAAATAATTGAACGGGGTGAAACAAAAGCGTTGATTCAAAGCCCAAAGCACAAAATCACCAAGGAGCTGATCGCTTCAGTTTACGCTTGAAACTTATCAAATTCACCTTCACGCATGCCGTAAGGGTGTTTTCCAAGCGTGCTTGCGTGCACGTTGTTCATCCATGTTTTTGCAACCGATGAAATTTCATTCCCAACATTTGCCGTTGGTTTTGCAAATGATGGCTGCCATTTTGTAAGGCCAGCGAGGTCTTGCATAACAACAACTTGTCCATGGCAACTTGTTCCCGCACCGCAACCAATGACTGGAATAGTTGTGGCATCGACAACTGCTTGCGAGACTTCCTCTGGTATTGCTTCAAGCAGAAGCATAGTTGCCCCGGCCTGTTCCATAACAATGGCGTCTTCTACAATTGCTTTAGCAGACACAGCGTTTCGTCCAGCGGCGGTGTACCCACCAGTTTGTTTTGCTTGTTGTGGCCTTGAACCAAGGTGCGCAACTGCTGCAATGCCGGCGTTGCAAATGGCGGCGAATCGGTCAACCCATTTACCATCAACCTCAAGTTTGACCGCATCTGCATTGCCTTCGGTTAAAAACCGTCCTGCGTTTTGAATGGCAGAAGCTTCGTCTACTTGGTAACTTAAAAAAGGCATGTCGCCCATGACAAAAACATTTGGAGCACCGCGTTTTACCGCGGCGGTTAAGGTGATTAGAAAATCAAGTGGTGCGTGAATGGTGCTGTCAAATCCTAGAATCATTTCAGCAGCGGTGTCACCAACAAGCATTGTTGGTAGTCCCGCCTCCGCCATCCACCTTGCGGTTGTTGCGTCATAGCACGTGAGCATGGCCCATTTAGCATTTGCTTTTGACCACCTTCGAAGTGTTCGGAGTGTGACTGGACCATCCAAACAAGTTGGCAGGTTCATTGGCTTTGTTTCAATAATTGGTTGATTTTCCATGCGTAGGTGCTCAGTATAGTTTTTTACTTGTTAATTACCAACATATCTTTCAAAAATAGCTTTTGCACGGCGAATATCGTCTGTTCCGTGAATAATGGCACGTCCATTATGAAAACAGAGGAGCTTAATGGCGCTGCCGTCGGCTGCACGTTCCTCGTTGAATTCGCCCTTGATCATTGTGCTGGTGCATATAAACGTACCGTGTTCCTGCAATTTATCTGCCGTAGCCAGTAAGTCAAAGGCCTCAATTGCGGGCAAAGAAACAGCAAGTCGTCCACAAAGAGCAACGGGTTCTATGCTTTGCGCGTCTAAAAATTCAAAATTGCGCTGTTGACAACAAATACAATTTTCAGCAGGGGTGCCGGTTTCAAGCCGGTTACTTACGGAGTTCCACAAATCAAACGTGAGTAACGTTCGAGAAATTTTATCTTCATTGCCGGCGAGATATTTGATGACGTCCATACATTGGCATGATGCCGCGATGCCGATGGCAGGCGCAAGCACACCAGCGGTATCGCACGTGTCTTGCGAACTTGCGGGTGGTGGCTCTGGGAATAAACAGCGAAGGCAAGGAGTTGATTCCGGCAGAACGGTCATTACGTTTCCTTGACTTGCGATGACACCCGCAAACATAAACGGCTTGTTTTCTTTAATGGCAAAGTCGTTTAGAAGGTACCGTGAAGTAAAGTTGTCGAGACCATCAATAATCACATCAACGCCTTCAAGAAGTCGGTTGATATTTCTAGAAGAAAGGTCCTCTATACGTGGAGTAATTTGTATGGTGCTGTTTACTTTCGCAAGCCTCGTTGCAGCAGCAGTGGCTTTGGGTTCTTGATTCGTTGCGTCCTCTTCGGTGAACAAAAATTGTCGTTGCAAGTTTGTTGTTTCAACGATGTCTCGGTCAATTAGAATGAGATGCCCAACACCCGCGCGCGCTAGCATAGAGGCAGACATACAGCCAAGGGCTCCAACACCAACAATTGCTGCAGTCGCATTTGAAATCGCATGTTGTCCATCATCACCGATACCATCGACGAGTCGTTGTCGGTGGTAGCGGTCAGAAATAGCCATTAGTAAAATATCCTCGCGAGGATTATTTAGAACGCGAAGTGAGAGAATGCCTTGTTCGCTTCAGCCATACGGTGCGTTTGTTCGCGTGTATTAACTGCTTTGCCTTCACCTCTGGATGCGTCCCAGAGCTCTTTTGCAAGGCATTGTGCGAACGGCTTACCCTTTTCAGCACGGCAAGCAGTGATAATCCAACGGAATGTCAAGCTTTGGCGACGACGAGCGTTCACCGGCATTGGCACTTGGTAGTTAGCACCACCTACACGCTTTGAACGGACTTCGACATTTGGTCGAACGTTTTCAAGAGCTTTGTGGAAGATGTCCATTGCATTTTTAGGACCGTCTTCATCGGTGCTTTTTTCTTTTTTAAGTCGTGTTTCAAGTCGCTCGAGTGCGTCGTACATAACTCGTTGCGCGACAGCTTTTTTGCCGTCTTTCATGAAACAGTTAATGAATTTTGAAAGAACCTTGTCACCAAATTTTGGATCTGGTTTAAGTTGTTCTTCTGATTTTGTGATTCGTCCAGCCATAGCTTTTTTCCTTTCAGCTCATCTGTCACTGAATTGTGACCCTGTTCACCGCAACGTGTGGAATTATTTTTAACTTCCGTCGGGAGCGATTACTTGCTCAGCACACACAGCGCGTGCTTAAAATTATTTAGTCTTTTTAGTACCGTACTTGGAACGACCTTGTTTACGAGCATCAACACCAAGAGTGTCAAGCGCGCCGCGAACAACGTGGTAACGAACACCAGGAAGGTCACGAACACGTCCACCACGAACAAGCACAATGGAGTGCTCCTGAAGGTTGTGTCCTTCACCGCCGATGTACGCCGTGATTTCTTTTCCGTTTGATAAACGAACTCGTGCAACTTTACGAAGCGCGGAGTTCGGCTTCTTAGGAGTTACAGTACGAACTTGCAAACAGACACCGCGCTTTTGCGGGCTTGCTTCAAGGTCGCGAACCTTTGATTTGACCTTAGGGGTCTTCCTTGGTTGTCGTACGAGTTGGTTGATTGTTGGCATAAGTAGTTCCGAGGTCTTGGGTTGGTTCGCCTTTCGTCAGGCGAGCCACACATCATACCATTATTAAGAATTCCTTCAACCCTGAAGTGATTCCACACTCCATCCACAGTCCGATAACACACGGCGTGTTTTTACATGTTTGGGCATCACATTGCCACAGCGCACAAAAAGGCGATATAAACGGACGGTCCCATTGCCTGCTGCAAAGCCCTAACAAGTGCAATAAACACGTTTTTTTCAAAATGACATTTTCTATTTCAAAGTGACTGTCACTTTGAAAAAGGAAAGTTACCAAATGGAGATGAGTTGAAGAAGATCGGCGGTATTTACCGTGCCGTCTTGGTTGAGGTCACTTAGACAATTTGCGCAATTTCCCCAGTTGGCAATGATGTTCAAAATGTCCCCAAGCCCAATAGAGCCATTTCCATCCAAATCACCAAACATTGTGTGCTGCAACCAGACGGGATTGGTTAGACAAACGAAACTCTCTTTAGTTGTTCTCAGTGTGATGAATTTACTTTGGGATTCTAGATTGAGATTGGTCACATAATAATCAAGAGAATAGGAAGTCGTGCCAGAGGGCTCAATCGTCTGCTGCACTTCGCCGTTGACGAGAATGTCAACGCTGTATTCTCCAGCGTATCCCATAGAGGAGTTAGTTCGTATTGAAACAACAATGTCATCATTCCATTCGCTTGGCATTAATGCAACGTCACCAGCGAACGAACCATTTACCGTAATCCATGCAAGAGGTCCATTGGACGCAACACAATGTCCACCCAACATGCCGTCCTTTAAGTTGGCACGAGTGACACTTTCCATTGCAACGTATGTCCAAGTCCTTCCGACTTTGCCGGGCTCGTGTGCATCGCTATCACCAATACCAACAGGAAAACGATTTGGCCATCCGGCACGATCTGGTAATTTTCCGTTCATAGGCAAGGCAATGCCGTTTAGTAGTTCGTGCCATTTGTGCCATGTCGACCAATCTTCTTCGTCGTAATTACCTTCATCGTCACATATCAATTCAAGACCCGCCCAGCCATTTGTGCCATTTCCCCAATCCCATTCATAGTAGGTCAGGTACGCCCAAGCATACGGATGCGCGATAAACCCAAACGCACCCGCGTCGTTAATTCGATTGATTATCGTTTGTTCAGATTCACAATCCGCATGTCCATATATAAGCCCGCTCGATGGGTTTGGTAGCATTTCAGCCAAGTCGTGGTCAAGCGGCAAGCACAACATATGCGAAGGCAAATCCCAAAACCCCTGCTGCCCCAATCCTAATTCTTGACTGTAAATAGACAGCCAATCATGGTCATTTCGGTATTGTTTACATTCATCCTGTCCCCAATCAAACTGAGAGGAAACAAACCAATCTCGGTTGCCCCATATCTCAGAATAAGTAATGTTTGAATGGTCTGTAAAAATAGCCCAGTCAAGTCCAATAGATTCAGCGTACTGAGAATATTCATACGGCTCTTGTTCGGTCCCATCAAGAATCACCGCGTCAACCGAAAAAGAAGTGTGAATATGCTGGTCGCCTGCAAACCAACTCGGTGTGTGTATGCTTCTTGCATGAACAACTTTTTGTTCACACAAATCATCAATCAAAATGGCAATGTCAGCACTACCGCCTTGTGGAAGCGGGGGTTGTTTGTTGACATCAATTTTCTTAAGAAGCGTTCGCGTTTTACCACCCTCAATGATGTCAATTTCAACGCGTATATGTTTTGTGTCCCCAGAAACAAACCAGTGTGTTTCACAAACCTCTCGTCCTAGTTTTGCTAACAAGTCAATAAATTGTTTTTGGTCTGATACAGATCCATCATCGGCAAAAACCAATTTAGCCGCTTGCACTTGTTGTAACAAATCACCTTGCGCATGCAGTATTTTATATGGCGAGACTTGTAGCGGGATTTCTCCAAGAAGCCGAATTTCTTTTACGACAACATCATGGGCCGCGTCGATATTTCGAATTTGAATTGAAATAGGAAAATCACCATCTTTACGAACAACCCATGGCGGGCTTACGGAAACATAGAGCCCATTTTCCAAACTGTCAGAATTAATCCACGGCGTTGTATGTTCGTGCCCACTTGAAAAAGAACCAAAAACAGACATACAAAAAACAATAAAGAGTAATTTCACAGTTTAATTGTATGGAGAGAGACGATTCATTGCAAGAGTTTATCTGCTTCTGCTGATGCAATCGTGTCGCAGCGCTCATTTTCTGGATGCCCCGCGTGCCCCTTCACCCAATTGGTTTTGAGTTGATGCTTTTGACGTAAATCAGCCAGTGGCTTCCATAAATTTTGATTGGCAACTGGCTTTTTCGCAGCGTTCTTCCAGCCTTTTTTAATCCAACCGTCCATCCATTCCATTAAGCCCTTGGTGACGTACTGGCTATCTGAATGAATCTCAACAGCGGACGGTTCGGCAAGTGATTCGAGCGCTCGAAGCACCGCGGTTACTTCCATTTTTTGGTTCGTGGTATCTGGCTCGTTACCACTGCCCACAACTTCATGCCCATCACAATCACGCAGAATATACGCCCATCCACCAGGCCCAGGATTACCTAAACACGCACCGTCAGTGAACAAGAGAAAAGTTGGAAGATTCGACATAGTAAACACAGTATCGTCAGTTCCACCTCTGATACCCTACACATATTATGACAGTGTTTCGCATCGAAGTAACCCCCACCCCCGGAACTGTAGACACTGGCGGACGTGCAGCATTGCACCAAGCAGAACTGTCTGGATTTTCACCAACGGCAATTGAAACCACTTCAGTCTATCTCGTTCAAGGCGAATTGGACGACGATTCTGTTTCAAAAATAGCAACCGAATTGTTGTGTAATCCAGTTACCCAGCACGTGAACATTGGGTCGACGGCAAGGCATTCTGATTCAATGATTGAAGTCCACCCACAGCCGGGTGTCATGGATCCAGAAGCGCAAGCAGTAGAACGAGCAATCGAACGATTGCTTGGCATAAAAGTGCAAGTGCAAACGGGTCGCCGCTTTGATTTTCAAGGTGCCACTTGCGACGAAGCGGAAAAAATTGCAAAGCGTTGTTTTGCAAACACGGTTGTGCACGAAATTCATACAATTCCGTATCATCCAACCGAATTTCCGCGCGGTCACGCGCACGACATGCATGTGCCAGAAATTCCGATCAGCACACTTTCTGATAGTGAACTTGAAACGATGTCGCGTGAATCTCACCTGTTTCTTGACTTGGAAGAAATGCTAGGAATTCAAGCACACTATAAATCACTTGGTCGAGAACCACGTGAAATTGAACTTGAAACACTTGCGCAAACATGGTCGGAGCACTGTGTTCATAAAACATTAAAAGCAACCATTCGTTACACCGGACCAGACGCAACAAATCGTCCGCACCACGAAGAACACGAAGACGGCACAGTCACGATTCACAATCTTTTAAAAGCAACCGTTGCTGCCGCAACGTTTGAATTGATGGAGGAATCAGTTGATTGGTGTTTGAGCGTTTTTGTTGATAACGCGGGCATAGTGAAGTTCGACGACAAACATGCTGTTTGTTTTAAAGTTGAAACCCACAATCATCCTTCTGCCCTTGAGCCTTACGGCGGGGCGGCAACAGGCATCGGCGGTTGCATTCGCGACATTATGGGAACGGGTTTATCCGCTCGGCCAATCGCGGCAACAGACACGTTCTGTGTTGCTCACTTCGACAACGAACCCCCAGAAGGTTGTTTGCCATCAAGGCGAATCCTTGGAGAAGTCGTCCGCGGTGTTCGAGATTACGGAAACCGTATGGGCATCCCAACAGTAAATGGGGGAGTTTGGTTCGACAACAATTATGCAGGGAATCCCTTGGTCTACTGCGGTTGTGTTGGCGTTATGCCGATTGACCGCATTGATGGCGATGCAGTACAAGGCGACCGAATAATTGTTATCGGTGGGCAAACCGGCCGAGACGGAATTCACGGCGCAACTTTTTCTTCCGCGGAACTTACCGACACACATGCAGAGGAGTTTTCACACGCGGTTCAAATTGGAAATCCAATTACCGAAAAGAAAGCGCTTGATGCAATTCTTGAAGCGCGCGACTATAAAACAGGCTGCCTTTTTAGCGCAATTACTGATTGTGGTGCAGGCGGTTTCTCAAGTGCTGTTGGTGAGATGGGCGAAAAAATTGGCGCAACAGTGAATCTCGAAAGCGCGCCATTGAAATACAAAGGTCTCACCCCTTCTGAAATTTGGATCAGTGAAGCGCAAGAGCGGATGGTGCTTTCGGTTCCGCCAGAAAATGTACAGGCAATTCAAGAAATATGCACTCGGCACGATGCAGAATTATGCGACTTGGGTTCTTTTGGAACACCGAAAAAAGAACTTGTTTTGTTGTACAAAGGTGAAACGATCGGTAAAATCGATATGCATTTCTTGCACGAGGGCTACCACGGCGCAATACGAACGGCAAAGTGGTCACTTCCAGAAAGGCGTCAAGCCGGAAGTACGCCAATCGACATACAAGTAATGTTGCCACGGCTTCTTGCACATCCAAACATTGCATCCAAACAATCCATCGTGCAACAATACGATCATGAAGTGCAGGGTAGAAGTGTTATTCGCCCATTTGTGGGCCCTGCAGGTAGTGCACCTTCGGATGCAGCAGTCATTACACCCGTTCGTGGTTCATCCAAGGGGCTTGCAATTGGAAGCGGGCTTGCGACGGCGCTTGCAGATGATCCGTACTTAATAGCAACGGCAGCAATTGATGAATGCGTTCGAAACATTGTGTGTGTTGGTGGTGATCCATCAACCATCGCGATACTTGACAATTATTGTTGGCCAGGTGTAAAAGATGAAGAGAGCTTAGGACGGCTTGTGCGCTGTTCGCATGGTTGTTACGACGCAGCAAAAGCATACGGCACACCCTTTATTTCTGGCAAAGACTCATTAAACAATCAATTCACGACTGAAGCAGGCGAAACAATTTACATTCCCCCAACGATGCTGATTTCTGGTTTTGGCATGGTGGAAGACATCGCAACCTGTATCACAATGGATGCGAAAACTTCTGGGAATTTGTTGGTGCTAATTGGCGAGACGAAACGAGCAATGGGTGGTTCGCACGTTTTACTTGTGGATTCAAATGCAAAATGCGATAACGAACTGCCTTGGGTTTCATTAACCGATGGTCCGAGGAATGCGCAAAACGTATTCAAAGTAATCAAGCAAGGGCTTATAACTTCCGCGCACGATTGCAGCGAAGGCGGGATTCTCGTTGCAGCAGCGGAGATGGCTTTCGGAGGCGAACTTGGTCTTGACTTGCAACTTCAAGACGAATCGCTTTGTTTCTCTGAAACACCATCGCGCTATCTACTTGAAGTACACCCAGACAAACTGGAACAAATACAACAACATTTTGCAGACATTCCCTGTGAAGTTATTGGCACGTTCAACGACTCTGACAAAATGACTCTTGGCAGCGCATCTTGGTTGCTGGAAGATTTGTGTAGTGGTTGGATGACAGGGATGGTAATTTGATATGGTAAAAGCACTCATCATTACTGCGCCTGGAATCAACTGCGACCTTGAACTTGCAGAAGGGTTTATGCACGCGGGTGCAATCCCATGGTCGGTGCACATCAACGAATTACTGGATAATCCAACAATAATTGATGACGCAGATTTGATTGGTTTGCCGGGGGGATTTAGTTACGGCGATTCAATTGCTGCTGGTCGCATTATGGCAAACTTAATGCGAAAAACTTTGTATTCAAAATTTGCGGATGCACTCCGTCGCGGTGTTCCAATGATTGCGCCATGCAACGGTTTTCAAATTGCAGTGCAGTTAGGCTTGTTACCCGGGCCTCATCCAGGCAGCGATTGGGATGCAAGCGCCCCA
>CAWLAZ010000028.1:0-12253 GCA_963854955.1 Phycisphaerae bacterium
GACCAAGGTGGATCATTGATAAGGTCAACAGTCACATCTTCAACACCGTCGATTTGCCCAACTTTTTGTTTGATTTCTTCCGCGATTGCTGGAAGTGCAAAGCAACCAATAAATGTCGGTAACAGTTCAACATGTACGTTGGCATCTGTAATTTGTACGCTTTCGATTAGCCCAAGGTCTGTGATGCTGATCGGCATCTCCGGATCTGGGATCGTTTGCAATACTTCAAAAATGTCAGATTTTGCAACCATGATTTACCAAGCAGCGAGTGGATCCGTTGAAAAAACTTCTTGAAGTTCTATGAGGGAACAGATGAAATCTTCGTCATGCGAACCGGTTCGCCCGCCATTGCCCGATGGAGTCGTAACAACCACCTTCATATTTGCAGTATTCAGGATGTTGTCCACGTGTTCTTTCCATTTCGTAAATAAGCACCCCTCGTCGACCAGTACGCCACCTTCATACAACGTGTCGATGCCTTCGGGCTTTTCAAAAAGCATAGAAGCGTACGGTGCATATTCATCAAGCGCCTTTTGTAGGCGTTTTTTTGAATCGTCGTTGCCATTACCTAGATGGTTAATCCAAGAGCTGATGTGGTCAACATGTATAGATTGTTCGGCACAGATTCTTTTTGCAAGTGCAGCAAGTGGTGTCCAAGTGCAATTGCAGAGCAGGAGAAGGCGATGGTAATCGTACAAGTTGCAATAGAATTGCCGTGCAATTGCATTCGCCCAATTAAAATCATCGCTCTTTGTCACGATGTCGGCGCATCTGTATGCTTCAGCAGTTCGACCAAACGCAATTTGGTCTGGATTTTCTCCGCTGATTATATTCATAAGTTCATAGCAAGCACTTGCATGCGCGATGTCATCTTGCGCGAGTGATGAGAAGGCGATGTCAGCTTCAAGAATGGGCGCGATGCCTGTCCAGTCACTGTTGCGGTGACCAAGAAAGAGCTTGTCATCGGCAACGCACCGCAAAACATTTAAGATGGGTTCGTGAAATTGTGTCGCAAGTTCAGTCATCAAAACGTGTCCTTCAAATCTTCTTCTTGGTATTTATCTACTGCGTCACCTGCCCTGATAGCGTCCCACTTCTGGCGGACTACACGACTGTACCCTTTTGCAAGTCTATAGTTTTGATCGGTGGATGTGCGCCAAATCATATCTACGGTGCCGTCTATTTTTGTAAGTTTAGAAATGGGCGCTGCCCAAATCGTGCAAAATGGTTTGTTGTTTATGCATTGTTCAATGCACATGCTCTTTGCATCTGCGCCATTATCTGCTTTTACTTCACCAGCGTGTTCGTGTTTACCGCCGGCTTTCCATTGGACAAAGACTTCATACGTTTCGCATTCGCCACCTGCGGCAAGAAACGAATCGCGCAGGCCGACCCAAATGCTTATGCACTCTTGGTCTTGTCCGTAATGTTCTCGAGCAAATAGCTGTGCGAAGGAAGCATCAGGTGCGCTTAATGATCCAGCGTGCACGTGAATGCCGCCTTCTTTTTTCAGTGCAAATACTTCCCAAATGGGGAATGGAGCAACTTCTTCGGTCGTTAACTCGCCGGATACAACGGGGACATTTGATCTTGCTTTGGATAGCATGGTAGATCTTAGTTGTTGCAAGGCGCGCCAGTCGCACCATCTAAAATTGCGCGTCGTACCCATTCGCCTTGTTCGTAGGAGAAACGACGGAGTGCAAGACGGTCTTGGTTGCATGGCCCGCCACCGCGAATGACGCGGAAGAATTCATCCCAATCTGGTTGGGTGAAATCCCAATTCCCCGTTTCTTCATTGAGTTTTAACAGCGGGTCGGGCTTCTTGGATATAACCATGCCGTCCGCTCCTTTTTTGCATATGTTAATGACAAGACCCGTCGCCATTGCTGCCGGAGCAAAGCGGTTAACAAATTTTTGTCTAAGTTCATCGTTCGTTGCGGTTTTCATACGCCATTTCATTGCAGGGCGTTCTTTTTCATCCGGCCTGTCATTAGGTCCGAAGAAAGCAAGGGATGGATCCCACCAACGGTCGAAAGCATCTTGCGCCATTTGTTTTTGCTTATCTGTGCCGCTCATTAATGTAAGCACCATATCTTCGCCATGCTTGAAGTGAAATGCTTCTTCCATGTTGATGCGTCGCATCGTTCTAATGTACGGCCCGAACGAGCCATGCGCGAGTGTGCCTTGGTTAAGAATTGCAGCACCGTCGATAAGCCAAGCAATCATGCAGATGTCTCCCCAAGTAGGGCATGGGTAGTTAAAGCAGTTGTGGTATTTTGTCACGCCCGTGATTAAATCTCGAAGCATGGCGTTGCGTGTTTTACCTAAATCTTGGGCGACTTCGTATAACATTTGACCGTGGCCAACTTCATCTTGAACTTTTGCAGTAAGCGCAAGCTTACGAAGTAAACTTGGCGCTCTTGTGATCCATTCGCCTTCGGGAAGTGCACCAACAATTTCACTATTGGCATGGTGCTCAGCCATTCGCAACATGAGCGTACGGTATGCTTCAGGCATCCAATCGTTTGGTTCGATGAGCCCACCATCTGCGACATGTTTTTCAAATGCCGTAAGTTTCTTCGGATCGTCTGCAGGGCAATCGTTAATGTTTACTTCTATATTTGCACTAGCACTCATTTTGTCTCTCCTTCAATAAGTGTTGCCAATCCCTGACCAACACCAACACAGAGTGTAGCGACTCCCCGCTTTTTATTCTGCCTATTTAACTCATGAATCAATGTAACAACAAGCCGAGCGCCGCTGCATCCAAGCGGGTGCCCCATGGCAATTGCGCCGCCGTTTACGTTGACAATCTCTGGGTCAATTCCCATCTCTCGAATACACGCAAGCGATTGCACCGCGAATGCCTCGTTTAATTCAAACAAATCAATGTCTTGTGTGGTCAATCCTGTTCGTTGTAAAAGTTTTTCAGTTGCATGTATTGGCCCTGTCCCCATAATTGCAGGATCAACGCCGCTTGATGCGCATGCGCCAACGTACCCCATGATGTGTAAACCAAGTGTTTTGGCAAGCGATTCTTCAACTAGAACAACCGCGGCCGCGCCGTCGTTTACGCCCGAACTATTACCGGCTGTCACCGTTGCGCCTTCTTCTTTTGAAAACGCAGGTCGAAGTGTTGCAAGTTTTTCAAGCGCAACTTCAGGGCGTGGATGTTCATCCGTATCGACGATGATTGGATCGCCTTTACGTTGCGGAACACTGACGGGGATAATTTCATTGTCCCATTTGCCAGCGTCTTTTGCTAACTTCCATTTTTGTTGGCTGTTCCATGCAAATGCATCTTGGTCTTCGCGAGTTATGTTCCATTTTATTGCAACGTTCTCTGCCGTTTCACCCATTGAGTAAGGGTGGTAGAGTTCGGAAAGTTTTGGATTTGTAAATCGCCATCCAATTGTTGTGTCGTATATTTCGCAACGTCGATCAAAAGCAGTTTGGCCTTTTGCCTGCACAAATGGTGCGCGGCTCATTGATTCGACTCCGCCGGCGACCATCACGTCACCGCAGTTGCCTTCAATCATTCGAGCGGCAACGTTTATGGCTTCCAATCCAGAAGCGCAAAGACGGTTGACGGTTGAACCCGGAACCGTTTGGGGAAGTCCAGCCAGCAACGCCGACATACGCGCAACGTTTCGGTTGTCTTCGCCTGCTTGGTTTGCAGCGCCCATGTACACATCGTCGATGGTGCTTGGGTCGATACCTGACTTTTCAACAGCGGCTTTTATGGCAATTGCTGCTAAATCATCTGGCCGAATGGAACTTAATCCGCCTCCGTAGCGCCCAATTGGGGTACGAACGGCAGAAACAATGGCTACTCGTCTATTCATACCCCTATTGTACTCTTTAGTTGACCGAAACTGTGCCAAACGGCGGGGAAGCGAATCGGTTGTCTGAGACAGTCTCGTTCAACGCACAAAGCAGGTGCTGCACCTTTTCTATGCCGATATTTTCCGCCCATTCAAGTGGACCCTGTGGATAGTTGGTGCCTAACTTCATGGCAGTATCGATATCTTCTTGGTTTGCTACGCCTTCAGTGACGGCCCACATTGCTTCGTTCATAATGCCACCAAGCACGCGCGCAAAAATATATTTTTCAAGCATAGAGCCACTAGTGCAACTTGCTTCTAAACAAAAGTCGTTGATGGCGGCGGTGAGTTCATCTGATATTTCTGCTTCTTGGCAATCCATAATCAATGCAGGCACAACATTGTTCTTGTCGTCGTGCGCATACGCACCGCAACCAGTTTTGCGGCCAAGGTTGCCGTGTTCAACGAGTGATTCTTGTTTTGCACTTGGAGCAAGACGACTTGGGTTGCCAAGTCGTTGCCAGACACTTCGAGTGGTTGCAACGTTAATGTCTTGCCCGATAAGATCCGTTAACATAAATGGACCCATTCGAAATTCGCCGAGCAATTGCATTGCACCATCGACAACGTCCACAGTAGCAATATTGTCTTCAATGATTCGCCATGATTCAAGGTAGTAGGGTCGTGCAACTCTATTTACGATGAAGCCGGGCGTATCGGAAACTTGCACAACGGTTTTTCCCCATGCTTCAGCGAGCAACGTTGCACGTTGGACGGCGGGCTCAGAGGATTCCTTGCCACGAATGACTTCAACAAGCGGCATGAGGGGTGCAGGATTAAAGAAATGCATACCTACAACTCGGTCGCCAAAACCACAGGCGGTGCCGAGTTCACTTACAGAAAGTGACGAAGTGTTTGTTGCAAGAATGGCATCGCTTGCCAAGGCGCCAAGTTCTTTAAGAACCTTTGTTTTTATATCGAAGTCTTCAACAATTGCTTCAATAATAAGATCGCAGTCGGATAAATGTTCAAGGGAAGTTGTCGTTGTAATGCGAGCTTGGCATGCAATAGATTCTTCTACTGTAATTTGACCTTTTTCGACAAGTCGAACAAATCGTTTTGCGATGTTTTCTTTGGCTTGGTCAACGAGTGCTTGATCGATATCAAACAGCTTCACAGGCCAGCCTGCTTTTGATGCGGTTTGCGCAATGCCTGCGCCCATGGTTCCGCCGCCTATGACTCCAATTGGATGTTGTGCGTGTGTATTCATACTGTATCTTTCTATACGAAGAAAACATGCGTTAGGATTCATTCGTGTGTGAAGTTTGGTTTTCTCTTTTCAATAAACGCGACAACACCCTCAAAATGGTCATGCGTTCGACCTGCAGTTTCTTGTGCAAAGGCTTCTTGCTCGAGTTGTTCTTTAAAATCGTTTTCAAAGGATTGGTTGAGCAATCGCTTTGTTAATGAAAGTGCTTTGGCTGGAAGGGATGCTAGTCGTTTTGCAAGTTTCGCTGTCGCTTCTTCGAGTTCATCGCTTGGAACAACTTGATTGACAAGTCCGATGGCGAGTGCTTCTTCTGCTTTTACGGGTCTGCCCGTTAAACACAAGTCCATAGCTCTTCCAAAACCTATGAGTCTCGGCAATGTCCAAGTGCTTCCAGAGTCTGGCACAAGGCCGACGTTAACAAACACTTCGATAAACGATGCGTGTTCACTTGCAATTCGCATGTCGCACGCAAGGGCGAGTGAACAGCCGGCGCCTGCAGCGACGCCATTCACTGAAGCGATAACTGGCTTCTCCATTTTGTGAATGAGTTTTACAATTGGATCGTACCGCTTCTTTAAATCTTCGCCAAGGTGTGGCTCGTGTCCGGGCACATATTTTGCTTCGAGGTCAGCAAGATCTTGTCCGGAACTAAACGCGCGGCCGCTTCCTGTAATAACAACAACGCGTACTTCTTTGTTTCGCGAAGCGTCTTTTAATGCTTTTGCAAGTTCAGTGGTGAGTCTATTGTCAAATGCGTTGAGCACATCAGCACGTTGCAATGTAATGGTGCAGACGTTATTAGCCAGTACGACCGCAATAGTTTCGAATGTTGTTTCTGTTGTCATGTTAAGTTCCAGTGAAATTAGGCGGTCGTTTTTCTGCAAAGGCAGTCATGCCTTCTGTTTGGTCGTCGGTATCAAAAAGCGCATAAAAAAGTGCGCGTTCCTCTGTGAGGGATGCAGAGAGCGGGAGTTCTTCAGCGTTGAGGACAGATGCTTTTGCAGAACGAAGTGCAATCGGCCCTTTGGCTGCAACTTGTTTTGCAACCTGCAATGCGCTTTCAAACCAATGTTCTTTTGGCACGATTCTGCTGATTAAACCAAAGTCCAACGCCTCTTTGGCGGAAAGAAAACGTCCGCTGAGGACGACGTCCATTGCGGTTGCTTTTCCAACAGCGCGTGTGAACCGTTGCGTCCCGCCAGCACCGGGAATGATGCCGAGGTTAATTTCTGGTTGTCCAAAGAGCGCGTTTTCGGAAGCGATGATGATGTCGCAATGCATCATGAGTTCGCAACCACCGCCAAGTGCAAACCCGCTGACTGCTGCGACGATTGGTTTCGTGATATTTTTTATTTGTTCCCAAATCGAAAACTGATCTCGCTTGCGCATTTCATCGGAAGAAGCAGTTGCCATGTCGCCAATGTCAGCGCCGGCTGCCCACGCGCGTTGGCTGCCCGAAAGAAGGATGACATGAATGGTGTCGTCTCTATCGTATTTTTCCATGAGTGTTGCAAGTTCTGCCATCAGCGGCAAGCTGAGTGCATTGAGTACTTTTGGTCTGTTGATACGAATAATTGCAACGTTGCCGTCAATCTCGTGTAGTAAATGTTGTTCGTCCATCCTGACTATCGTATCGTGAATTATTCGCTTGCGTTTGCGATGATGCGTTCGACTATTTCAACGGGAAAAATGCGTTGTTTTTGCTTACCAGTGGCGACAATTGAGTCGCCACATAGTGCCTCAATCGAGCAAATGACTGTCGATTCATCGATTTTGATTACTGTTGCGGTGACAACGACTTCTCTACCAAGTGGGGCAGGAGCAAGGTGGTCGATGGAGAGGTGGGAGCCGATGCCTTCTTCTTCTTTTTCAAGGTGTGGCACGAGTGCTTTTCGAGCCGAAATTTCGAATTGATGGGCCAAATCCCAAGTGGAACAAACAGGATGCACGATGTTGCCATCGAAGCGGGGCTGCATTTCTTCGGTGACGGTAAAAGTGACTGTTGCGGTATTACCCAATTGCATTGAGGATTTCATTGTGGGTGAGCGATTACAGTTCGCCCCTGCTCCATGCGAGTATGGTTTCTACATCTTCTGAAGATAACTCGGCCTCGGGATGGAGCGGTAGATAAAACCAGAGTGGCATTTCACCTTTCTCAACCATTTTGCCGCACAGCTTAGGCTTGTATTTTTTCTGTTTGTCGTTGTAACTAGACCACTCTGAAAAGTTCATGTATTCTCGTCCTTCTTGTACGTCACTTCTGACGAGCCAAGACATCGGTGCAACGTAGGAATACCACGGCCAGACAGTTTCGTTTGAATGGCAGTCGTAACAAGAACGCTTGAGAATTGCCATCACTTTTTCAGGAGCTTCAATTTCACCAGTCACCGGTGGGTTTGTGCGATCAACTGGGAATACGACACTGAGAAGTCCAAAGAGAACAACGGCGCAGATAATGATGCGCCATTTTGTTTGTGAGTTTATTTTTTTCATACTGTTTTGATTACCTGTGTATATTTTTTGTATTCTGATTCAAGGCGTGTAGTTCCTTCAAGCCAACTTTTAAGTTCTCGTTGTAAATAACCAGCAATCATTTCATTACTTGCTCCGGCTTCTTTTGCTTTCTCTATTTCCGCGCGAAGTATTTGTTCTGAAATATCAATGGAATACTTGGGTTTGAAATTATCCGTGGGTTCAATTTCATAATCAATGGCGATGAGTAGATCGGTTGTTGCTTCGTCAACAGAAGAACTTTCTCCAAGTAGTTTGTCGATCTTCCGTTCTTTTTTTGTGTACAAGAAAGGGCTGATAAGAATCATTGCAATGATAAAGGATGAGGCAGTCATCCCTAGGGAAAAAATAATTGGGTGCGGGGTTTTTGGAAACCCAACGTTTGAACTAAGAAAAATCGCCCAAGCAACAATCGATCCTAATGCTCCAATCTTCAAAAATAGGATAAATTTTTTATCGCCCATTGTTTTGGAAACCTGATTTTGTTCGGAAAGTGACACCAAACATTTTTTCGATGGCTCCCACAAAAAAGAGCGTGAGCCAGAAGAGTAAAAAAAGGATTGGGAAAGATCCAATAGAGAGAATAATAATGAGAACGGTCTTGTTTACATATTGTTTAGCATAAGGGAATAACAAAAGGCCACTTCCAAAGATAATAAAAGCGGATAGCAAAAAACAAAATGTGAAGACAGTGACAGCGGCGGCTGTTGGTTTTCTTCTACTCTTATTTTGTCTACTCATGCAAGAGTAGTTTACACATTGAAAAGGAAATTTACAATGTCGCCGTCTTGCATCGTGTAGTTTTTGCCTTCGCTGCGCAACTTGCCTGCATCTTTAATTGCTTTTTCATTGCCCAGGGCAAACAAGTCATCAACATGAAAACACTCAGCGCGGATGAACCCTCGTTCGATATCGCTATGAATCACGCCGGCTGCTTGCGGGGCAGGAGCATCTTTGGGAATTGGCCAAGCGCGCACTTCTTTTTCGCCAGCGGTGTAAAACGTGCTTAATCCAAGCAATGTGTTTAATGCACGCGCGAGTGGCCCAACGGCGGGCTCAGTTAGCCCCATAGATTCAAGCATTTCAACTTGGTCGTCTTTGTTGAGTTCTGCGATTTCAGATTCAAGCATAGCGCAAACAGTGACGATTTCTCCGCCATTTTCTTGTACATATTTTTCGACATACTTTGCAGCATCGGATGCACCATGTACATCGTCTTCCGAAACATTTGCAACGTAGAGCATTGGCTTTGAAGTCATGATGCCGTAACTTTTTAGAATTGCTCGATCGCCTTCGTCCCATGTCCCCTCGCGTGCGGGCTTTTCTTCTTCAAGTAAAGCATTCACTCTTGTAAGAACATCGACGCGTTTTTGCGCTTCCTTGTCGCCGTGCCTTGCAGTGCGGGAAGCTTTGTCGATGGCGCCCTCGACAACGACCATGTCAGCAACGACGAGTTCGCTGTCCATTGAACTGATATCAGAAGCAGGGTCACAATCGTCGTAGCACTTTACGACTTGGCAGAGTGCATCGACGTTTCGAATGTGGGCGAGAACGGTGTTTAAACTTGAACCGCCTGAGGGTACGCCGGGTAGGTCAACGACTTGGAGTGTTGCTGGTATGACTTTTTGCGCGACTATGAATTCGGTGATTTTCGCTAGTCGCGGGTCTGGAATGGGAGCAATCCCCATATTTGGCTTCATGCTCCCCACTTGCACAGCAACACTGTGCGCCGTTAAGGCAGTAAATAGCGTTGTTTTGCCAACGCTCTGTAATCCAATTATTCCACATTCCATATCTGCGTAATCTCCTTAGAATCTAGACATTGTACCAATATAGGGTCATGTCGAGGGTCAGACCCTCGACATGACCCTTGACATGACCCTGTATAGTGGGAGCATGGTGAATTTAATGGTAATGGCGTTGATGGTAGTTGGAGCAGATTTTCAAAAGCAACTCGAAATAGCAGGTGAAAATCGGCTTGAGATTGAACAAGCAATAGCAGGGGTTCCCGAGGATCAAACTCGGGGTATGGAGTGGCTACTCACGCACATGCCAGAAGACGATTTAAAAACACTTTCTGGGAAGTTTCTTTTAGAGAATTGCGATCTTGCCTACGAAGCGTGGAACAGCGCCCCTTGGAAAGAGCAGATTACAGAAGAAGTGTTTTTTGATTGCATCCTGCCGTATGCAAACGTGAATGAACGTCGCGACGATTGGCGCGGAGATTTTCAGAAGAGGTTTTCTGACATTGTCGCGCAAGCAACAACACCAACGGAAGCAACCATTTTATTAAACAAAAAAATGTTTGCCCTTATTGATGTGCACTATTCAACGAAGCGGCCCAAAGCGGACCAATCACCATTTGAAAGTATTGAAGCGGGTATGGCTTCTTGTACTGGTTTGAGCATTCTTCTTGTGGATGCTTGCCGAAG
Organism: Phycisphaerae bacterium; assembly: GCA_963854955.1. GTDB lineage: Bacteria > Planctomycetota > Phycisphaerae > Phycisphaerales > SM1A02. The sequence continues at coordinate 10,038 of CAWLAZ010000028.1, forward strand.
CGTAGGCGTGCCAGCTCGATTCGCTGGAACACCGCTTTGGTACAACGAAAGCGGCAACCACTCATGGGTCGAATTCTGGGACAACGGTTGGCATTACACTGGAGGGGCGGAACCAACAGGAAACAAAGTGGATGTTTCTTGGTTCGATGATTCTGCTTCTAAAGCGACAAAGGGCCATGCTAAACATGCAATTTTTGCGGTCACTTGGGAAGAAAGCGACAAGCATTTTCCGCTTATCTGGTTACCCGAAGTTACAACCTACGGCGCAATTGATGTGACGGATAGGTATGCAGAAGAGAAAGAGTCGGTATTGATTCCTATTCGCGTTCGAGCGATGAATAACTTGGGAGAGCGGCAACGAGTTCCCGTGGTTGTGTTAAACGCGAAGGGCGAAATTTTCCTTGAAGGAAGCACAAAAGATGACAGCGCGGACGCCAATGACCACCTGACATATATGCTGCCAAAAGGCGAAATTTTCTTCATTCAATCCAAAAACGATGTGGTTGAAATTTTGATTGACTCAGAGTCAATTATTGATTTGGGCATTGATTCTTTGACGCAACGTGCAGCGGAATACCACGCATCCGTGTTGTGGGAGCAGAAAGAAGCCATAGTTAAAGGTAATGTGATTGAATACGACGGCATGAAAATGCCATTTTGGTACACGACGTACGGCGATGCATCGTTTGGTGAAAAACCGCTTTGGATTTCAATGCACGGTGGTGGTGGTGCTCCTGCAGAAGTAAATACGCAACAGTGGGAAAATCAAAAACATTTATATACGCCAAAAGAAGGCATTTATGTCGCGCCTCGCGCGCCAACTGACACATGGAACCTTTGGCACCAATCGCACATCGACCCAATGTTTGAAAAACTTATTACATACATGGTGAAGAAAGAAGGTGTGGATCCAAACAAGGTATATATAGTTGGGTACAGCGCAGGCGGTGACGGTGTGTACCAACTAGCAGCGCGTATGGCAGATCGACTTGCCGGCGCGGGCATGATGGCGGGGCATCCCAACGAAACGGTACCGGACGGATTAAGGAACATCGCTTTCGCATTGCATGTTGGCGGCGAAGATGCAGCGTACGATCGAAATAAAATCGCAGTAGAGTGGAAAGAAAAACTTGCCGTCTTGCAAAGCGGTGATCCAAAGGGATACGTACACCAAGCGGTGGTGCACGAAGGCAAGGGACACTGGATGGACAAAGAAGAAGCAGGTGCTTTAGAATGGCTCGCGGAATTTGAACGAAATCCATATCCCCGAAAAGTAGTTTGGGTGCAAGATGATGTGTTGCACAATCAATTTTACTGGCTTGGAGTGCGTGAGCCAAAAGCGCGGGCAAAAATTGTTGCCTCAATTTCTGGGCAAACAATTACTGTTCATGCATCGGATGTGGACGAAATCATCATTTATTTGAATGATGCAATGCTTGACCTCGATGAGCCAATAATTTTTATATTCAAGGACAGAAAACTTGAAACGTTGCGGGCGGTTCGAAGCGAAGATGTGATTCGCAAAACGCTTCGCGACCCAAAAGAGTATTACACTGCGGAATTAATTATTGGATTGCCATAATTAGTTCCCACAAGCGGCAATGGTATACGTTCCATATTTTTCGCTGGATTACTTCGCTTGCACGTCTGATTCTTGGATGTATGTATCGAGCCAATCCGTTGCTTCTTTAATAGCATCGAGCGTGGCATAGTAGTAATGCTCGGTTTGATAGAAATAATTAGCAACGTCAGCATCAACAATATGCACTTGCTTTGGGTCTAGGTCAGGTACAAGAACATAATGACCCACTTGAAAACTATCCAGCTCAAGTGCGTTGTTCCCATTGTTCAACTCAAGAAAATGTTTCAATGCGACGGCTCTTCGCAAGCGAAGCAAATCGGACTCCGTCTGAATCACGAACGCTTGTCGTTCAACACCAGTCGGTGTTGGTTGGTTAAAATCCCATACAAGCCTTCGCCAAGTTTCTCGGTCTGGGCATGAAACGGTTGTAACGGTTGGGATGTCTTTGCCATCTTCAAACACGACAGCCATGGCAAGGTTTCGAGCATCTCGAAAGAACCCTTCCATGCTGATTTCGTTTACAGATTTTGCAAGCGCGCGGTCAAGAAATTGGACTGTCATGCCGCCTTGAGTTTCAGATTTGAAAAAGGCAAGTCGTGCAGGTTGTACTTTATCAGCGATATCAAGCCGTTTG
>CAWLAZ010000029.1:0-11802 GCA_963854955.1 Phycisphaerae bacterium
CAGTCACTTGTAGCGAAACTGTTACGGCATACGGCATTCTCGCTATTTCGATTTTCCCCGCCGTTCTTATCGGTGGAGTACTCGCAGCTCGTGTTAAAATGACTGAAATGCCACAACTTGTTGCAATATTGCATAGTTTTGTTGGCGCAGCAGCAGTTCTTGTTGGACTAAGTTTACAACTAGATGAATCAGCAATAGAACACGAAGGTATCGCGGGCATTATTCACAACATCGAAATTTTTGTTGGTGTTTGTATTGGTTCTATTACATTTACTGGATCTATAATTGCTTTTGGAAAATTACAAGGGGTAATTTCTGGCAAGCCACTACTTCTTCCTGCTCGACACCTGCTCAATGTAATTCTTGTTTCGGCAACTGTCTGGCTTGGCATGGAATTTGTTTCACACAATGTTATTGCAGACCCAACTACCTCATTACTACTGGCGTTGTTACTCACAGGGATTCTTGGCGTTCATTTAGTAATGGCCATTGGCGGCGCAGATATGCCCGTTGTTGTGTCAATGCTTAATAGTTATTCCGGCTGGGCTGCAGCCGCCGCTGGATTCATGCTTGGAAACAACTTACTTCTAATTGTCGGGGCACTCGTTGGTTCAAGTGGCTTGATTCTAAGTTTGTTCATGTGCCGAGGAATGAATCGCTCGCTCATCAGTGTTATCCTTGGCGGGTTTGGCACAGGCGATAGTGGCGGCGAACCAATGAAAACTCCAGAGGGTGAAGTCACTTCCATTGAAGCAGCGGCGACGGCAACATTATTAAAAAATGCAAAGTCTGTCATTATTGTTCCAGGTTACGGCATGGCAGTTGCGCAAGCACAGCACACCGTTGCAGCAATTACTAAGAAACTTCGCGAGAATAATACGAATGTTCTGTTTGCAATTCACCCCGTTGCTGGCCGACTTCCAGGGCACATGAATGTACTTCTGGCAGAAGCAAAAATTCCATACGATATTGTTTTAGAACTTGATGAAATCAATCATACTTTCTCAGCAACAGATGTCGTGATGGTCATCGGTGCAAACGACATCGTGAACCCCAGTGCACTCAATGATCCAAACAGCCCAATCGCTGGCATGCCAGTTCTTGAAGTATGGAATGCAAAAGATGTCATTGTCATGAAACGCTCCATGGGTACTGGATATGCAGGGGTTGGCAATCCACTCTTCTTCAATGATAATACATCAATGTTATTTGGCGATGCGGGCGAAAATGTTGATGCAATCCTTGCTTCACTGTAATTACAAGCTATCCTACTAGCATGTTACGCGTACTTATACTTTTTCTCACTTCTGCCTCGGTATACGCTGCACAAGAAACTCCTTTGCGATTGCACTTCGGGGTGTATCCATCAGACCGAGCGACTGTTATGTATCGAAAATTTTCACCTATTCTCGAAGCGATTACAGCACCGATTGAAAACCAGCTAAAACGTGACGTTGACATCCATTTAACTATTTTTGAAGATTATGAATCTGGAATCAAAGCACTCGCCGAAGGAACTGTAGACTTTGTTCGCTTTGGTCCTTCTTCCTATATTCTTGCTGAACAACTAAATCCAAACATCCAGTTACTTGCGATGGAACTTCGTAACGGGAAGAAGACATTCAACGGTGTTCTTGTTGCAACGATTGCATCCGGTGTAAATGCTATTCAAGATGTAAAAGGGAAACGAGTCGCTTTTGGCGATATACATTCTACTATTGGAAGGTACCTATCGCAGTCGCTTCTAGTGGACAACGGAGCAACGGCAAATACACTGCACAGTTTCGATTACCTTGGCAGGCACGACTTAGTTGCAAAAGCACTGATTACTGGCACGCATGATGTTGGTGCGATGAAATCTTCAACGTACAAAAAACTGTGCGACCCAGATGACATTGCTATCATTGCTACGTTTGAAAATGTTACAAAGCCGTGGATTGCACGCGCTGAAATGTCGAAAGAAATTATGGACGCTATTACTGCGGCGCTCTTATTGCTTACTGAACCAAAAGAGATAGGCGAACTTGGTTGCTCTGGTTTTACACTAGCGAAACCAAAAGATTACGACAGTGTTCGACTTAGCATGCAAAACGCATCGTTGTTTGAATCAAAAGAAGAAACAGAACTAGAATCTGATTAGCGCTTCACTGCGGTTGTAATAGTGCACACGCCAAAGGTTTGAGGCGTTTGAGAAATATCGCAAAATCCAACTTCTTTGATTTGAAACGCCATCTCTTTTGCTTCTGAAAACGTTTCTATACTTTTTGGCAAATATTTATACGCTCCACTCGAATCGCCTGAGATAAAGGTTGCGGTCAATGGCATAATTCTATTTGTGTACAGAGTATTACACCAACGGATCAACGCATTTTTAGGTGTAGAAAATTCTAAAACGACCAAACGTCCATTCGGACGAAGAATTCTATAAAACTCCGCGAATGCTTTTTTTGTGTCTTGCACATTACGAATACCAAATGCGATAGAAACAACATCTGCGCTTGCATCTTGCAACTCTAATGTCATCGCATCGCCTTGTTTGTAATCAATCGCAAGGCCAGCACGCTGCGCCTTTATAACAGCAAGATCAAGCATTGCTTTTGTAAAGTCCACCCCTAAAACAGACTTCACATTCGCTTTGTAAAACGCCATTGCAAGGTCACCGGTTCCGCAAGCAACATCGACAACATCTTCATTGCCCGTCAAGTTTGCCGCTTTCACTGCTCGAGTACGCCAAATTTGATCTTGCCACATCGAATGAAGTCGGTTGTTTAGGTCATATCGCCGTGCAATCGCCGTAAACATCGCTTCAACGCGTTGCGCCTTATCCTCCACGCAATGGGGGTTTTGTGCGAGGTCATCTCCGCTCCAGACAGGTGTTTTGGGAGATAAATCGTCTTGAACAGTCATAACTTACATGATACCCCTATAGTCCAGAGAGCATGTATGCCGTTACAATAAGCAGCATCACTTGGAGAGACAAATGATTATTGACTGCCACACACGATTATGGTCTGACGCAAGACAACTTGGAAGCCAAACGGCCGAAATCCTTGCAAAGGGATCGCCGAAAAACTGGGCTGAAGCGACTGGAGATGCCTCGGCACACGGCCGAGCCATGACTTGTATTGATGCTTCCCTTGTCATCGGCCACCGTGCCGACCTTGTTGGCGCGCATGTTCCAAATGAGTTGATTGCTGACTTTGTTGGCCGTGACCCCCAACATCGTCTTGGCGTTGCTGGGATCGACCCTCTTGCTGACACGGTTGAGCAAGATTTAGCAACAGCACATGACCTTGGGCTTGTTGGTGTTGCTGTTTCACCCGCGCTTGCAGGATTCCACCCTACCCATTCAGCGGCTATGCGCGTATATGAATGGTGTTGCGAACATCACATGCCCGTCATCGTAACCATGCCGCAACCGATTCCGGCTGAAGCCGTCCTTGAGTTTGCAAGGCCCATCCATTGGGATGAAGTTGCAAGAACATTTCCAAACCTACATATTATGTTTACCCAGATAGGGTTTCCATGGATCGATGAGTTACTCGTCCTTGCAGGCAAACACACGCATGTGTTTGCAGAAGTTTCTGGCGTAGCAACAAGACCATGGCAAGTGTACAACGCCCTTTCTACTGCTTGGAGTTTAGATGTCATGGACCGACTATTATTCGGTTCTGGTTTTCCTATGTCTACTCCGCAACTCGCTATTGAATCGTTGTACAGCGTGAACACTTCAACTAAGGGAACAATGCTTCCGCCTATTCCGCGCGCGCGCGTCAAAGAAATTGTTGAACGAGATGCACTCACTTGCCTTGGCATCGATTACGCCACCATCGTAAACGACACCGAAAACACTGCATCAACTGCAGATAAAGATACAGTACAACAACATGAAGCATAAGTTTTTTCTCGCACTTCCGTTACTTCTATCTGCCTGCTCCACTGGAAGTTCTATACAAAACTCTTCGCTTGAGGTGCACTCCATGGGTTTGGACCGCGCCATTCTGTACGCAGATTGCACAACGATTGTCTGCACGGATGGCTTTGCAAACGACGGCGACATTTGGATGACCGACATACCAATGGACCAAATCATTTCTGGCGATTTCGATAACGGACAGATTATTCACCTGCAAGTATTATGGACACCTGTTGCAGGAAAAACGCCGCTTGCCTCCACCTCAACAAACGTCACGATTAAGCACATTATTATTTCTGACGGGGTTGTAGGAGTTTACGGCGGGGGTGGATATTGCTGGAAGTACGGCAATCCAAAAGACGGTATGCAACTTGCTATCGAAGAAGCAACCGTTTCTATCAAAGAACAGCAAGCTCAGTTTGATGATTTACTTAGCCCAGCAACAATGGTAGGCACTATTACAAGCGTGCCCAACAGAGAAATTGCGAAGCAAATTGCTTACGCTGTTGACCGAATTATTCAATAAAAGAAAGAATCAATTATTTTGCAGAAATTTCGCCAATGCGAACTTTCAACAAACGTTGACGGTGACCAGTTTTTCGACGGTACCCTTTACGCCTTTTGAATTTAATGACGTCGATTTTCTTGTCTTTAAACTCTTCAAGAACTTCAACTTCAACCGAAGCGCCCTCTACGTACGGCGTACCGATTGTTGGTTCGCCTTCGCCACCAATCATAAGAACATTTTCAAGCGTGAATGTGTCACCATCCAAGTCACGAATATCCACCTCAAGCACATCACCTGTGTTAAGTTTAATTTGGGTTCCACTGTCTTCTACGATTGCGTACATAATGAGGGCTCCTACCTTTTTGGGGAACAAAGCATTATAGCAAACAATTCCTCATCAGCCAATGCCCTGAAGACGTTCAACAGCCTTTTTTAGTGTTTCCAACCCCTTGCAGAAGGCAAATCGGATAAACCGCGTCCCTTCGTTGCTCTGATGATAAAACGCAGTGGGCGGAATGCCCACAACTCGACATTTTTTAGCGAGGTAATGGCAAAACGAAACATCGTCATCAAAGCCAAATGGAGTGTGATCTGCAAGAACGAAATAGGTCCCTTCGGGGCTGTGCACATGAAACCCTACATCCCTTAGTCCATCCACTAGTACGTCGCGGCGCTCTCGATACGCAGCGGTATATTCGTCGAAGTAGGATGCGGGCGCACGAAGTGCGGTCGCCGCTGCAACTTGCAAGGGTGTTGCGGCACAAAATGTTGTGAATTGATGCGAGCAGCGAATTGCATTTGTGTATTTCGGCGGCGCCACTGCCCAGCCTATTTTCCAACCCGTAACCGAAAAAGCTTTACCAAGTGACCGAAGGGTAATAGTTCGTTCTCGCATTTCAGGCAATGTAGCAATTGGTGTGTGTGAACCCGTAAGCACAAGTTTGTCATAGACCTCATCACTGAGTACGATGGCATCATGCTCGATGGCCAATGAGGCAATCAAAGAAAGTTCTTTATGTGTAAATACTCTGCCCGTTGGATTGTGTGGAGAGTTCACAATAATCATTTTTGTTTTATCGCTAAACGCAGCGCGTAGTTCGGTTTCATCAAGAGTGAAATCAGGCGCGTGCAACGTGACAATTTTCGGCTCAGCGCCGGCCATGGAAAGACACGCTAAATAGGAGTCATAAAACGGCTCAATCACTATGACTTCATCACCAGGATTAATTATGCCAAGAATTACGTTTGCAATTGATTCCGTGCTTCCGCATGAAACGGTTACTTCTTCCATGGGATCGATGGGAAGTTCAAACGTATCAGCAATTGCCTGCACAAGAAGTGGATGCCCTGCAGAGCGTGAATATTGATTTTCTCCATCCCGAATTGCTTGAATAGCCGCTTCTTTCACAAACTCTGGGGCATCAAAATCTGGAAATCCCTGCCCCAAATTGATCGCATTATTTTCCATAGCTATTCGACTCCACGTCGCAAACACCGTTTCGCCAAATCGTTCCAATCGTTTTGCCCTTGTCATCCCCACATCATAATATATGATGGCTAAGTTCAGCACAAACTGCAAGTTTTTTTAGTCACCCCTTACTACTAAAACATTTTATTGGCTCTGAATCTGTTAAATAAAAGTTGGTTTTTTCGTCAAAAAATAGTTTTTAAGGAAATTATTTGGTTGGGACAAGGTGAATGGCGTTGCCCGGTGCAGGGCAAACATACAAACAGACACCACAACCGGTGCAGACATCGTCATGTATTTTAGGAAGCCCTGCTTCCATAGTAAGCGCGTCTTGAACGGGGCACCGCTCCGCGCATGCAGTGCAAATAGTACCGTTAAATGGCAAACAAGTATTGGAATCAATAATCGCAAGTCCCATGGCAACAGGTGCATCAAATCGTAGCACCCCTGCTTCGCATGCAGGCACACAAGGCATATCATCGCACATCAAACATGGCTGTGAATCAGCGTCGAGTATTGGAAGCCCAGCAAGAATGCCCTCACTTTCAGGCGTTCTAAAAATCGCATGAGGCGGGCACGCTTCAAGGCAAGCATCGCATTTTGTACAGCCAACAACAAATTCCGACTCTGAAACAGCATGCGGAGGTCGATGCACAAAAGCACCGCTTCTTGATTGCCCTTGGGGTTTCTTAATCAAAAATTCAGGTACTTGAGTATCTTCTTCTTTTGCTATTTCTTCAGCACCACGGTTGAGAATCTGCTTAACCCAATCGCCTCGCAGCAACCCACGCCTTGATATATTCTGGTTCTCGTCGCGCATACTATTTGCACAAAACGAATACTGTAGATTTTAAGTTCGTTATCATTTCACCCCTCAGTGTACATCAGAGCTCGGGAGTCTGGGTATGATGCAACGAAATGGCCACTATTGATTGGATTATTGTTGGACTTTACGTTGTTTCTGCTATTGGCATTGGTGCGTGGTTCACACGCAAAGCAAGCCAGAGCACCAGCGACTTTTTTATCGCTGGACGGTCCCTTGGCTGGTTCGTCGCTGGCACTTCAATTGTCGCAACAACATTCGCCGCTGATACGCCTGTCTTTGTCGCAGGCATGACACGAACAACCGGCATTTCAGCAAACTGGTTTTGGTGGAGCGTACTGATTGGACAAGTTGCAACAGCAACTATTTTTGCTCGTCTTTGGCGGAGAACTGAAATTCTCACCGACGTTGAATTTGTTCAACTTCGCTATGGGCCAGGGCCAATCACAACTGCGCTTAGAATTTTCAAATCATTCTTTCAGGGCATCGGCGTAAACTGTATTGTTATGGCAGCGGTTACCCTTGCCATGATCAAAATCACCACAACACTTCTTGGCATTGATGACGAGCACACATGGATTGTTCTCGTCATACTCGCTTCAGTTGGACTTTTATATTCCGCCATGTCTGGTTTATACGGCGTGGTCTACACCGACATTGTGCAGTTTTGCCTTGCAATGGCTGGATCAATTGGGTTAGCCGTCATTGCCTATATCGATGCGTCAAGCGGCGAAGGCATGATGGCTAAATTGACTGCTTCAGCTGAATTCAAACCTGAACTGCTACATTTTTTCCCACGTTTCGATGAAGTTAGTTGGCCACTTTTCACGTTTGTTATCTACATCATGATGCTCTGGTGGGCGTCTGCACCCGGAAAAGGATACTCGGTGCAACGGCTTCTAGCAACAAAAACAGAGCGCGATGCAAAACTTGCTTTCCTTTGGTACGCGTTCTTACATTATGTGCTTCGACCATGGCCGTGGATTGTTGTCGGATTACTTTCCCTCATCTATTTCCCTACTGTCGAAGATCCAGAAACAGTTTTTCCATTAATGATTGACCACTTCCTTCCAGCTGGTTTAAAAGGAATTATGGTCGCCGCTATGCTTGCTGCATTTATGAGCACTATCGACACGCACTTAAACTGGGGCGCTTCCTACATCGTCAACGATGTTTACGAACCATACATAGTGCCTCACGCTAGCCCGAACCATTATGTATGGATTGCTCGTTTTTCAATGGTCGGCATTATGATTTGTGCAGCCATTGCAACTACGTTAATCAGCAGTATTCTTGGTGCATTCATGTTCCTTGGCGTGTTCTTTTCAGGCATTGGAACCGTTATGATTGCGCGGTGGTTCTGGTGGCGAGTCAATGCATTGGCCGAACTCATCGCCATCATCGCAACTATTCTTGTTGCAAGTGCAACCCTAATTTGGATTCCAGATGTTACTGTTGACGATATTACAACGAACAAGTTTGGCTTGCGGGTACTTGTTACAACATTCACCGTGCTTGCCATCTGGATTCCAATTGCATTCCTTACTTCTAGCGAACCAGACGAACCAACCAAAGCATTTCATAGCAAAATGAAAATCGGCGGTATCGGTTGGAATAAAGTTTCGCGCATCCCCGCCGAACTTACAACAGGATTATATGAATGGGTACTTGTCATGGCACTGTTGCTTTGCATTCTGCTTGGCACTGGGAAGTTACTTTTCCATGAATGGCTCGTTGGTGGCATCCTCATCGGATTCGCCTTGTTGTTGCTCATCCCATTTGCATCCGTGCTCAAACGAGCAAGAGCACACACCGCTTAATCCGCATTCATTAAAAATAGGATGCTTACTCGCACGCACCCCAAGCATCGACAACTGTAAGTAAATCAGAAACATTGACTACGTTATCGCCGTTAAGATCGGCATCACAACCACCGCATGCTCCCCACGAATCGATAACCGTGAGCAAGTCTGCGACGCCTACATTTCCGTCACTATTCAAATCGCCCACGCAAGCAATTTCATCAATTTGCACTGCCCAAATAACTGTTTGTTTCATGATTGAATTTCGAGCATTTTCATCACGCACCCAATTTGTTGGGTCAACGACTTGCACCTGCAAGTTATACAAACCAGCGGCTAAACCAAGCGAAGGAATGGATAATGCAAGTTCACCATCATGGTCCAATTGAGTTCCTTCAAGAAACCACTGAATTTGCATAGGATTTCCTATCTCAATCGGTGTAACAAAAGCCGTTTCGGTTCCTTGCAAAACACCCGATGGAGTATGGTCATCAAGTGGGTCAACGATGTTGTACATTTCAATAATCAGACCTTCAGCCGAAGGTTGATTAAATGGGCGATTTAATGAGCGCATCATTGAATTATTTGTGGGTCGGTACACGCCATATTGGCTGTAGACAGCTCCTTCGTAGGTATCGACAAGCCCATCCCATTGTGAATCATTTTCGCCAAGCCAAGCCGCCCACTTTGTACCGCTGACAGCCATCTCGGCAGCTGTATAAATTGAAGCGTTACGAGCAGATGGCTCGCCGCCTGAATAAACCGTGCCATCCCCGTAATGATATTCGTCTGCTAAATTTCCTAAGCTGTGCCCTATTTCATGAATAGCAATATCTGTCGCGGCACTGTTTGCGCCTGCAAAGGTTCCAATTTCAGCAGATGAATAGCCAGCCCCTCCATACATAGATGAATTTGCAACTGCAAGAATTGCATCAGTGCTTGGCACATTATTTGCGTATCCCCAGGCGAGTGAAGTATTCACACAAAGCAACCGTTCAATGTTGCTGCACCAAAAACCCATATCCATAGCAGTATCTTTTTCAATGCCATTTGATGGATCGTTATCAACACCAGATTCATTTGAAATAACATCAACTCGGTGTACATTAAAAAGTGGCAGATACGATTGCAACGGTTCGATCCCGAAGAATGCGTTCACTGCGTTATCCACATGGTTTTCATACGCTGTCAAATCTTCTGCTCTGTAACCATCGCCTACAAATACTAAGTCTATTCGATTCGATGAAGGACCATTTAGAATAAGTGTTTCGACATTGGTAACCCCGCGTGTTTCAATGCCTTCTTTTGACTGCGTTGGCATCATCAAATTTCCGCCAGAGAACTCGCCCGTTTTAGTGACTGTATCCCAATACACCTTTTCAGTTTCAGGGTGATTATTGTCGACCGCGCCGAACATAAAAATACTCAGTACAGAAAACGTGGCCACGGCTATAGCATTGTGATTTTTCATGCATTACAGCATACAACACAGATAACCAGAATCCAAATAGTGACTGTCACTTTTTGCATAAATATCGCGACAATAATCACTATTTCTGCTGTGCTCTGCACTTAGGTGGCAAGCACATAAAAAACCCACACGTAAAGCGCGTGGGTTTTTTAAACGGACAGGGCGGGATTCGAACCCGCGGTACCAGTATAACCAGTACGCCGGTTTAGCAAACCGGTGCCTTCAGCCACTCGGCCACCTATCCAAAGAGAAAACTGACTTACTGTCACAAAATTGACAACAGAAACTCGTTTCGTGAACGGGAAGTTTACCACAGTTTCATTGGTAATTCAGCGTAGTGAAAAATTAGGTGGTGGCACTATGAATTAGTTACCCTACCATTAGGGACAAACGCCCCAAATGCCAATGATCAGTAACAGGTCAGCAACCTTCACTTCTGCCCTCGCTTCAGATTAGTTATATCAATTACCCCAAGCGCCTATCAGAATTAAAATATCAGCAAAATCAACTTCTCCATTGCCTGTCAAATCTTCAATACAATCACACACGCCCCAATTCTGAATAATAATGAGTAGGTCTTTAATATCTACAATATCATCACCAGTCATATCTGGTTGTATCAGTATTCGTGAATCTGAAAAAGACCGATTGGCCGCATTACGACCAATTACTTTAACCTCATGTCTCCCAGCTGGGACAGTCTCGTTAATGAGAAGATTCCAAGTAGTGTTCAAGTCATTATTTAATTGTGTAGTCCAATCGCCATCTGCTATTTGCCATTGCAATTGCACAATATTATCATAAGAGCCATGCAGTTCAAATTCGCTTGCTGTAAGAACTAAGTTTTGAGGAATTGCATTGTCTATTAATAACTCTCCGACACTTGCAACACGTTCGTGCTCTTTATGAACCTCTTCAGGTGTAATAGCATAATCCCAAATTTTCACCTCATCTATGACGCCTTCAAAGTACTGGTGCTCATCATTCCAGAGTCCCTTCCCAAACCATAGTACTTCCTGTTGCAAGACATCGCCAAGAAAACGACGGACTGATTCATTACCGAATTGCCATGTTAATCCTTGAGAATTATATATTTCAACATTATTTAAATATATATGAGTACCTAAATTGGAAGTTGCAGTCACAATGTGGTACCACGTTCCTGTTCCTAAATGATTTGAGGTAGACCAGCAATTCCAGACGATTGCGACTTAGTTTTTATGTGCTAGTGCTCATGTTTCAAATACAATTTACAGTGAAGGAACTCACACTATGCAAAACGAAAAACGAATCAATGGTTTAGAAACTCAAGTCAGAACACTCAAAAGAATAGTCTATGGGTTTGGATGTTTACTTGTCGCAGGCATTGTTATTGGTGCGACGAGTCTGCAAACTGTTCCTGATGTGATTCAGGCAAAGAAGTTTGAGGTTGTGAATGATGAGGGAAAGGTGGTTGCTTCGTTCTATGCGAATATGGGTGGAGGTATGTTGAGTTTTTCGAACAAGGATGGGGAAGTAGTTGCTGGACTCGGTTCGGATGAAGTCAATGGAGGAGGTGTATTGGGTATCAACAACAACGATGGAAAAATAGTTGCTGGAATCTTTGCGGATGAAAATGGGGGTGTGGCGCGTGTCCTTAGCAATACGTTTACGGAAGTTGTTAGAATCGGTGCGTCGGCAACTGGTGGTTCGTTTGGTCTTTCCAACAATGACGGGAAGGTGATTGTTGAAATCGGTGCGCTTGCAAACGGTGGCAAGTTGCAGATTTTCGAAAATGGCGGGAAACAAGTTGCTGTAATTGCTTCAGGTTCAAA
>CAWLAZ010000030.1:0-11762 GCA_963854955.1 Phycisphaerae bacterium
TCATGCTTCGTTCGTTTTTCAGTTACCGCAATAATCAACTCGTTCTTTGTTGACAGCCCCTGCATTCTTCGACCCGCTGCAGCAACGCCTGGAAGCACACCTTTTGATTTACAGAAATCAACGACTTTGGTGACCTCGCCCGGGCAATCCACCGTAAATTCGTTGAAGAACGGACCGTCGTATTTAATTTTCCAGCCATCCAATTTCGATATTTCACTTGCAAGGTAATGTGCTTTATGCCAACTTTGCGTTGCCATTTCTTTGATGCCATCACTTCCTAATGTCGTCATAAACATAGATGCACGCATTGCCATCAAGCCCTGATTTGTGCAGACATTACTCGTCGCTTTTGCACCACGTATATGTTGTTCACGTGTCTGCAACGTTAAGCAAAAAACGCGTCGTCCATCTTCGTCCGTGGTCATACCAACAAGTCGTCCGGGCATTTTTCGGGTGTATGCTTCTTTCGCCGCGAGCAGTCCAAGATACGGGCCGCCAAGGTTAAGTGCATTGCCAAGTGGTTGACCTTCGCCTACTGCAATGTCTGCGCCACATTCGCCGGGCGTTTTCAACATGCCACATGCAATTGGATTAAACACAGCAATACATGCTGTTTTTGGCACTTTATGCGCCTCAGTAAAACAACCATCCCAGTCTTCAATTTGTCCCCATATATTCGGTGACTGCACGATAACCCCAGCAACTGCGTCGGACATATTCGCTTCAACTGTCGAGGGTGCAATTGTGCCGTCCGTCGCATCGAGCATTGTAATAGTGATATCTACATCCGAGAGTACCGTTCGTAACACTGCAATATATTCTGGGTGCATTGTCGAAGCGACAAGCACTTCTTTTCGGCGGGTTGAATTAGTTGAGAGCAATGCCGCTTCGGCAACCGCTGTTGCACCATCGTACAAACTCGCGTTAGCAATATCTAAACCTGTAAGACGCGCTATTTGTGTTTGGAATTCAAAGAACGCTTGCAATGACCCTTGTGATGCTTCGGCCTGGTACGGCGTGTACGAAGTTAAAAATTCGCCACGACTAATCAACTGATCGATAAGCGCTGGGTAGAAATGATCGTATGCGCCACACCCCATGAAACATGGCATATCGTGCGCTCCACGATTATGCGATGCCATCTCGGCCATTGCGCGTTGCAACTCCAGTTCACTTAGGGCTGGCATCAAATCAAGGCCATCTTCGCACCTAATTTCAGCAGGAATCACATCGAAGAGTTCATCAATCGACTGAATGCCAATCGTATCAAACATTTCTTGTCTTTGGACAGTATTTAATTGGGTGTAATCCATAATTTTGCTCGCTTTTTGAGAGCGGTAATTATAAACTCTTATCCATGCTACGACTCATATTTATTGCACTTCTTTTTTCATTTCCTGCACTTGCTCAACCTTCGGGCGAAGTAACGGATGGGCCCTTTTCAATTCGGCAGTTTAACCCTGAATCAACTCCCGAAGATGATGCACTCGAATCCTATTTCAATGCCTCTGACCCGCTTGCAATTGAATTTTTCGAGCACCTCACCTTGCTCGCGAACCCTTGGCTTGGTGGCCGCCAACCAGGCACCGAAGGAAGTAAACGTGCGGGGCAGTACATCGCATGGAATCTTGCGAAATTCGGTCTCACCCCAGCTTTTGACACCAACACTTCCTGGTACCAACCATTTGACTTCGACCTTGATGGCACACCACCAACCGTGCATACGGCATTTCTTGCTATTGATGATATGGCGCTAGTCCACGAACGTGATTTTTTCGTGCTTGGCAACAGCGGTTCGGGTGACATCAATGCTCCGATGACATTCGTGGGTTACGCAATTGAAGAAGGCGAAAACGGGTACTCCAGTTTTGATGAAGGCACTGATTTAACAGGGCAAATCGCGCTTATGCTTCGGTATGAACCCCTCGATGATAATGGGGTAAGTTTATGGACAAGCAGACGATTTGGTCCACACTCCAATATCAAAGATAAAATGAAAGCAGTCATTGACCGCGGCGCAATCGGTGTTCTATTAGTAAACCCACCAAACTGCAGAGACGGAAGGCGCGGACTTGAAACAAGCCGCTCCACTCGCTTTGGCTCGACAAATATTCCTATTGTGCACATTACTGAATCTATGGCAAACCTTGCACTTGGTGCTGACGGCACCATTGCCCAATTGCAAAAACAAGCTGACACAGGCGAAACAACAAATTTGCAATTGCACCAAAATGCCTCCATCATTATAGAAATTGAAACTTCAAACTTGCATGCACAAAATATTGCTGGCGTTTTGGAAGGACGCGGAGAACTCGCCAATGAATGGGTTGTCATTGGATCGCACTACGACCATGTTGGCTTTGGGTATACAGGCACTTCATCGCCAGGCGTATTGCACCGCGGTGCCGACGACAATGCCTCGGGCACTTCTGCGAATTTGCTTATCGCACGGCTATTTACTGAATATTATGCCGTGACAGAGAATGATTCACTTCGGTCGGTTCTCTTCATTTACTTTGATGCTGAAGAAGCAGGACTGCTTGGTTCTGCTCACTTTGTCAAAGAACCAACAATAGAACTTACATCCATTAACGCAATGCTAAACCTAGATATGGTTGGGAACTTAAGCGACAACAACATTTCACTTTCTGGAACAGGCACTGCAGTTGAGTTTGAAACATTTGTGCCTGAAATTATTGAATCCTCTTCGATTACTGCGAGTGTAACTCCAGGGGGAACCGGACCATCAGACCACACGAACTTTTACAAAGAAGACATACCGGTTCTTTTCTTTTTCACTGGTATGACCTCGGAATACCATTCGCCTCAAGATCAACCGTTTACAACGAATCCCGCAGGTGGTGCCGTCGTTGCTACCCTTGCTTACGATTTTGCTAAGCGGCTTGTCAATGATAAGAAGCTTACGTTTACTTCCAATACTAAGGGTGGCGCAGGAAGGGCAACACGCATGCCTTCTCCTGTACGGCTTGGTGTACAACCATCGTATTCAGCGAGTTTAGAAACTGGTATTTTGCTCGCAGGCATTAGTGAAGGCACCAGCGCCGATGAAGCGGGACTGCAAGAAGATGATGTTCTTCTTGCATGGAACGATACTGAGCTGACAGGTGGTCAAAAACTCATGGAGTTACTTCGCGAGTCTTCACCGGGCGATGTCGTGGACTTCACAGTGCAACGCGCTAGTGAAAACATCATCGTGCAAGTCACATTGAAAGCTCCATAAAACACCACAAAGCACCAATGCTCAGGTGTTGCAAGCTCCTAAAGAAGGCGAGCACGAAGTTTTATAGTATTGCATCTCGAAGGTATATAAAGGACAAGCCCCCGAACTTTCGTTCGAGGGCTTGTTAGGTGATTGCTTGTGGACGATAAGCCGGATTCTGTCGTGAACGGCCATTCATCTACGTCTACTGTTGCCAGCAAACTTTTGCACGCGACCCGTTCTCATTCCTCGGACAAGGACGTTTGCCGAAACAAACCGAGAACTGCTTGCGCTTGCACGCGGTGGGGTTTACCAAAGCCATGCTTGTCACCAAGCATGCGGTGCGCTCTTACCGCACCTTTTCACCCTTGCCTGTGTTACGCGAAAACGTAACCATCGGCGGTCTAACTCTCTGTGGCACTAAGCCCTAACCTGCAATCAAAGGTCGGTGGACGTTATCCACCACCGTGTCCTACCGTGTCCGGACTTTCCTCGCGTCTCTTGCGAAACCCGCGACCGTCTGTCCACATGCATATTATACGCCATCAAGTACACTGCGTACATGGCAGATAAGAAACCAGAACTCGTCGCGTGGATTGCGCCAGAGCAAGTAAACCTTTTAAAAGAGGTCCTCAAAGCATCTAAAGTGAAGCTTGCTGCCATCGGCACGTCCCATCAAAGTGACTTGCCTTCGATTGGTGAAATACTAAAAACAGAAACTTGCAGTGATCTTCGGTCGCTTACAACTACGTATGACGATGCAATTCTCTGGATTGCAGAACCACATGCGTACGATGTTTCCCTTTGCGAGTTACTTCGACATCGTTCTTCGCAGACAGTTACAACGACACCACTTTCTGGATCGATGGATGCACTTGTTCATGAAGCGGGCAAACCCCCTGCTGCGAAATTTATTCCTCTTATGCGCAGAAGCGCAAGTTGCGGCGAAGTCCAAGATGAGATTGAACAATTTGGGCAACCCATTTCGGCGCACTGCACAATGACGTGCTCTTCCGTTGAGGGAACACTCTGGTCTCGACTTTTCGATGCCATGGATTTTATTCACGGACTCTTCGGCGCTCCTGAGATAGTTCAAGCTTTTCTACATAGCAACCGTGTGCCCGATGAACCAAGTGACTTGCGTGGACATATGACGGTGAATTTGCAGTTCCAACACAACCGTGTTGCGACGTTATTACTTAGTGATCAATCAAGTTGGAAACGTGAGTTACAAATGATTGGCGAAGACCACTCGCTTACGTTTGGCGATGGCGATGCAACACCACCGCAACTTATTGCAGAGGGCATCCATTCGTGTGAAACAACCACAACTGCCGACGCGCCACGCGTACTCGCTCTTTGCGAAGCCGCAAGGCTCAGTTGCTTAACAGGCGCAAGCGAACAACCAAGTCGTGTTCTCGATATGTTTTAGTTAGCATCGTTTTAGCAACATACCACATGCGATCTAATATACCCCGAAGATATTTAATTACCCGAGGGGTAATTAAATACCGATGGCTTGGTGGAGTGGCACGACAATGTCTGGCACAACGCGGTGCTCGGCGATGTGTTCTATATGTCCCGCAAGTCGATCGAATATTGATTCCAATTCTTCTATGGATTGGATCGGGCCATTTTTACGAATGGTTAAAAACACGCTGATGGGTTCATCTTGGAACACTTGCGTTGCCGCTTCTGAAGCCGAAGTTCTTGTTTTTATTTCAACAAACGCTTGTAAGTCGCATGCTTCGTTCAAGGCAAAACCAATCCGAGGTTGTACATCAAGAAGTGGCTCCATCGATTCATCAGCAAGTGAAGCAAGCGGCGTGTTTCCAAGAAGCGTCTGCATTACAACATTATTTCGATTTTCACGTGCAGGAAGATCGAAACCGTACACGAGTTCTATGAACTCCACATGCAACGGCGTCAGGGAAAGGTAGTACGGCGAAAGTTCCAGCACCAATTTGTGCAAGTTGTAGGCCTCTTCAATATGGTTTGGATTCACTAGACCAGATGAAATGGAGCGTGGGCGCAAACCGACCCACTGGTATCGACCGTCTATTTCTTGCGTTTCCAGTGCTACTTCACCATCAAAGGGGCGAATGCGTTCAAATTCAGGTATTTCCTTGCGGATTCGTTCGAACATTTCTGTCGCCGATTCCTCAACCTTCGGCAAATCGATATTTAGCGAGATTTTCTGATTTACGTAAAAATCGCTACATATTGTGGCAAAGGATTGCATAGAAGCATGATACCAAACACCAGAAGCGAATCTTTTAATTAGCTCTGAGTCAATCAAATTTTACTGGGGGATTAATTTGTTCTTTTGATGGGTTGCCACGTAAGATAGGTAGCGCTCCGCCAAATCCATTCGAAGGGGCCAAAACGGAAATACTTGAGCCAAAACATGCTGAAAAGGACTTGGAATACCCAAATAGCTGCAACGATATAGAGCAATTCCACTCGTTCAAATTGGCTGAACCAACCAAATCCATGTCCATAAAACAGGAGCGTGCAAATAATCGTTTGCCCGAGATAATTCGTTAGAGCCATTTGTCCTGTAACAGCAAGCGCTTTTCTGGCGAAGGTAAACATCCCAAGTTTGCAAACAAGCATTACCAAGCAGATCCAAACGAACGCAACAAAGACGCCGCCGACAAGATTCCAATTACTATCGAGAAAACGCGTGAGGGCTGAATTCCACCCATGTTGCTGCTTATACCAGACGCCAATTGCAATAAGTGGAAATCCAATACAAGCGGAAATCAGCAATGTCAGAAAATAAAAACGTACTGACCTTGCAGCCGAGAGCACCTTCCACTTGTACGCAGCCATACCTACCATCATCAATCCTACGCCGTGCCAGAATAAATAAAGGGGGAACATGATGAACTGCAGCATCGCAGCAATAATTGCACGATGCGGCAATTGGCCGACCCAAGGGCCAGTGTACGCGGCGATTTCACCCTGCATTTCCGGAGAACTCAGCTGCGCTGAATTGTACATCTTATTAACGTCTTCCTCTGGCCAGAACTGCATCGTCCAATACATGAGTAACATAAAACCAATCGGCACAGCAAACATCACAACGAAACCAATGAGAAACAATACAATTGGTTTCCAATTCCGCATTGTTGCGATGAACATGCCGCACAGTGCATACGACACAAGAATATCACCAAACCACAACAGGTACGCGTGCAACATGCCGATCACAAAGAGCCAACCCATCCGACTTGTTTGTAATTTCCAAGCGTTATGTCCCTTTGCTTGTGCTCGTTCCATAAAAATACAAATGCCCGCGCCAAACAATATTGAAAATATAGACATGAACTTCGTATCTGCAACATAATGCAAAATGAGCCACGTGTACCAATTGACACCCGCAAGGTCCCCGTACACCGCTGGAGAGTCATACGCAGAAGTCACCATAGAAAACGAAACGATGTTCATCAACAAAATGCCAAGTACGGCAACACCGCGGAGCACATCGATTGAAACGATGCGTTCTTTACTTTTCACTGGTTGTGAATATTGAATATCCAATGGAGCACTGCCTCTGTCTCAGTTAGATCTTCTAAAAGAAGATCGGGATCGGACGCAGCGAGTATAGCACGGTCATGCGACCCCGTGCAAACAGCGATGACTTTACACCCCGAAGACTTCCCGCTTGTAACGTCATGAATTGTGTCGCCAAGGAGTACCACAGGACCACCTTTGCCGTATTTTGCAATCGCCACAGGTGGTAACTCGTTGCGTGTTACTCCATCAGTTCCCCATGCGTTTGCCGTAAAAATAGTCGAGTCAAACCCCGCTTGTTCCACTTTCATCCGACCAGTTTCTTCATAGTTGCCAGTGACAAGTCCAAGAGCTACTTGCTCCATCGCACCAAGTGCGGCGATAAGTTCCTTCACGCCCTGAAGCACCGTCACGTCAACCTGTTGAAGATTTTTTCTTAACACTTCTGTGTATTGCTTACGAAATGTTGCATGCAAACCATCGGCATCGTGCACTTTATATTTAGCGCAAACATCGTTCCAAATCAATGGATCAAGACGACCGCCAACTGGAATACCTTCGAGGGAACACGGCTTGCCAAACATTTTTTCGCACGTTTCTTCTATAGAACGAACACCAACGCCTTCCGAAGAAAGCATTGTGCCATCAATATCAAAAAGGACGAGCATTAGGCGCAGGCAGTTGCAACGGCTGCTGCAACCTTCTGGGCAGCATCTTCAAGATCAGTCGCCGTTTGCATCGTTGGCAATTCAGGCTGCGCGGCAGTGAGAATTTCTCGAGCCACATCCACGTTTGTGCCTTCAAGTCGAACAACTAAAGGAACTGTAAAACTCACTTCTTTTGCTGCCGCAACAATTGCCTCTGCAATTACATCGCACTGCATGATTCCACCAAATATATTCACGAGCACGCCTTCAACTTTGTCATCGGACAAAATAATCTTAAATGCTTCAGTAACTGTTTCAAGCGTGGCGGCACCGCCAACATCGAGAAAGTTTGCAGGGCAGCCGCCGTGCATTTTTATAATATCCATCGTTGCCATTGCAAGACCCGCACCATTTACCAAGCATCCTATGTTGCCATCAAGTGCAATAAAACTCAGTTCAAACTTAGCCGCTTCTAATTCCGCGGGGTTTTCTTCTGTTGGATCGAACATTTCTTGCAAATTTTTATGTCGGTAAAGAGCGTTATCATCAAAATCAAATTTTGCGTCAATTGCAATCACTTGCCCATCGGGGTGTGCCTCCGTTGCAGGAGTAACAATAAGCGGATTGATTTCCGCAAGCGAGGCATCGGTCTCGCCGACTAATTTCGCCATCTTCATCATGATGTTTGTCGCTTGGCCAACTTGTTTTCCTTTAAAACCAACTTTGAAAGCCATTTCGCGCGCTTGATACGGGTGCAAACCAGCGAGTGGATCAATGCACACCGTTTTGATTGAGTCTGGAGTTTCGTGCGCAACCGTTTCAATATCAACACCACCTTCGCTTGATGCAATGAGCGCATTTGCTCCTGATGCACGATCGGTTGTGATTGCAAGGTAATACTCGCTTTCAATATCAACGCCGTCGGCGATAAGAACTTTTGTGACATCGAGCCCTTCTGGACCAGTTTGCACAGAAACCATTTTATTCCCGAACATGAATGCTGCCGCTTCATCGACTTCTTCTGCTGTACGACAAAGTTTGACAAATCCTGCTTTACCCCGACCGCCCGCATGGACTTGGGCTTTAACAACAAGAAGCGTTGCGCCTGCATCAAATAATGCTTTTGCGGCATCGTTTGCGGCATCAATTGATGTAACCATCGTGCCTGAGGGAACTGGAATTCCTGCTTCTGCAAGAAGTTGACGTGCTTGGTATTCGTGAATTTTCATGGAATAGACCATTATACAGCATCAAAAGGATAGTCGTTTCTTTATACAGAACAAGAATTTTATGAAAAACTGACTAGCTAAGAATTTTTTATGCACTTTCACTCCGCAAAATCGAGATAATCTGCGTATCATGGTGCATAGTTGAAACAAACGAAGTGTTTCAGGCGTTGTACTTATGTCTTTTTTCAGACACGCTGAAAGTTTACTACAAAGGAGGTTCTTCAATGAACAAAACATTACTTGGACTAACAATCACTGCAATCGCAACAACTTTCATGCTGGGTTGCAACAAAACTGAAGAAGGCGCAACTTGGGGTGCGGGCATTGGCGCATTGGCGGGGCAAGCCATTGGCGGAAACACAGGTGGCACCCTAATCGGTGCTGGTGTTGGCGCACTCATCGGCGGCGCTATCGGCAACGACCAACAACAAGAAAGCCAGCACAGGCAACAACAGGCGGATGGTTCAACAATTAACCGAACAACAATCCACGAAACATTAAACCCAGATGGCTCAATTACGCGCACGGGTACGACCACAACAACTTCAAGCCAAACAAGCGGTGGCTACACCGGTTTAGAAGATTAAGTAGCCTTAAGATGAAAACTATACTCATACTACTTTTTTTATGCACTTCTACCGCTTGCACAAGCATGCAAAAAGATTCTAATAAAACGCCTCCAATGAAAGCCATTATAAACGGCACCTTCGCGACAGACACTGCCATGCAAGAAGAACGCACTTACCAAGGCGATTACATCACCGAACAAGAAAAACGCTATGAATAACAAAGGAACAGAGATGAAAAAAATACTCACTACTATTGCAATTACTTCCGTTGTCATTATTTCAATGACAGGATGCAACAAAACTGAAGAAGGCGCAGGTGTTGGCGCTGCAGTCGGCGCACTCGCTGGCTTAGCCATTGGCGGGGATTCTGCTGGATTGCTTCTGGGCGCAGGGGCTGGTGCATTGGCTGGCGGAGCAATCGGCAACAGCCAAGAATAATACACTGAGCAAATAATACCTTTATGGCCCCCATTCTTGTAAATGGGGGCCATTTTTATAGACTTGATTAAAGATGGCTAGTCATTGAATGTGCACAGCGGAATCGGACCGGAAGAGTACGATCAAGACACATTTCTCGAGCAATTGTCGGAGGAGGCTTTATTGTAGAAACGGTCTTTTTTGTTTACGGGAGGAAAATCATCACCGATGTGTTTGGCAAATTTAACGCGCCATTTAGCCGTGCTGCTGCATCAGCCAATCTGCCGCTTGAATTTTCGGCCAAATCAACAACGCGCACAAGTTGCCAATCTTCGGTGAGGTTGCCCCATCGACGAACAGAACTTGCGGATTCATCCAAAAGCATGACTTGTGTATCGATTGCACTTGTCGCGAATGCGGCATCTATCAAAGCGCCCTGCGCTTGGGCACTATCAATCATCGAAAGTGTTTCAGCAATAACTATCTGAGCATCTGCACCTGCTATCGAAAGTGCTTCAATCAACGGCGCTGTTGCGTCTTCCACTCGAAGAACCGAATCTGCAAGTGCGATGTCTCGAAGCACTGCAAGTGCCCGAGTAGAAAACGCACCTTGTTCTTCATAACTTAAACGGCCACCTGCGGCTAAATATATAAGATCTTCAATGATAGCAAGGCGAGTTGAATCTGATTTTTGAAGATGCGTCACAGCAACCATCGAGTTGCCATCCAATGTATTAGCTAGAATTTGCTCATCTGTGCCTAAGGCAAGCAAAAGCACAGGCGTCACCATTGTGCTTGGTAACAATGCTGCTTGCTCCGCGACAAGTTCGCCATGTTCAACGCTTCGTGTAACACCAACAAGTAAGTCAATGCCTGCCACTGCACCTGCTGCAGAAATCGCTTCATCAACGGAAGTGCCTTCGCCAACCACAGTCCAATCATTAGCACTCAGAAATGCGCGAATTTCACGCCTTGCATCAGCTTCGTCACCAACGACGAGCGCAAATGATTCGCCCTGTTGGCGAATTGCCGAAGCAAGTAATGGAACAACTCGGTAACTTCCCTCGAATGAAACCTCTGGCAACGTGGAAGCAAGCGTAAGCGCAGCTTCGTATTGCACACGCCTATCTGGATAGTTCATCGCAACTACGATTGGCTTTGCGCTTGAACCGAGCAACGCCTCTGCACCTGCTGTATCAGAAAGCGCTGCAATAGAATCGAGCACGAGTGGCGTGTCGCTATCATCCAAAGATGATGTCAACACAAGTTGCGCAATCTTCGGACCGAAGACTGTTGCATAAAATTCTGGGCTATACGCAAGGTTGCCGTACACTAAATCGTCCCGACCTGCGAGCGCTCTATTTCGTCTCAAGTTGGCGCCAACAAAGGTACCCATAGCAGCCATATTATCTGCATCCGTTCCAAGTGCCTTCGACGCAAAGTACATCGCCATCACGTCGTAAAATGCTTCTTCTGGAATGTCTAAGCCAACCAATTGATTGCCTGCGTCCCATTGCCAAAACAAATTCCACCCGCCAATTGGCTGTGGACGAAGCGAAGTATCGCCATCGTAGAATCGGTTTGCAACAACCGTTTGCAATGCGGAAAGGTTCCCCAGATCCGAACTCACGCCAAGCATGCCAAGGGCCACTTGCGCCGCAGTTCGTACATCATTTGCGTTATTTGTATTTGTTGCGCAAACGAGTAATGCTGGCGCAGCGTGCTTATATCCTACTTCTCCAAGGATTTTAGCAATAAGAACTTTAGTTTCCGCATCCACGTTTGGAAGCGCAGCACTTAAAGGCAATACTGCATCGCGTCCAAGCCGCGTGAGCATTTCTCTTGCATTTTTTACTGCCCGAACATCACTACCGTTTTGCAATTGGCGAAGTAAAAGAGGCACAGCATATTCACCTGCTACTTGCAATCGTTCGTCTGCAAGAATACGTTGGCGAGTTGTCCCGTTTAGCAACTCAATTGATTCTGCAAGATTTTCTGCATTCCGAATAACACTTATTCTTCCTGCCTCAAACTTATCTTCAAGTATAGAAGCTAGTGGCTGAAGGTCTTCAATGAAAAGCGCCCAACCAATTGCACGATCAAAACGTTGATGTCGTTCTTTGGTTGCGATGACCATTTTGTAAAAGTCTTCGTTTGTTAT
>CAWLAZ010000031.1:0-11536 GCA_963854955.1 Phycisphaerae bacterium
CCTCGGCCAGCAGGCGTTGCAGCTTCGGGTGGTGTATGGCTTGTGCTTTTGCCCTTGGTTAACTTACCCGCTGGAGTATTGAACATAGTTGAGCCAGCCATGCATGTGTATATTACGCTGGCGTGTGTTTGGTTTGGTTTTAGAGGAACGGACCTTATCGCATGGGTTGCCCATCAGAAGGCCGCAAAGTCTAAAAATAAATTAGACGATTTGCTCGTGCCTCTCCTGCGTAAAACACTCAAAGCAGTTGTTGTTGTTTTCGGCATTGTGTATCTTGCAGACAGTATGCGAATCCAACTTACCCCCATCATTGCAGGGCTAGGTATTGGTGGTTTGGGATTTGCATTTGCAGCAAAGGACACGATTGAAAACTTTTTTGGATCAATCACCGTTATTCTTGATAAGCCGTTTGAAATTGGAGATTGGGTTATCATCGATGGTGTAGAAGGCACAGTCGAATCCGTGGGCATTCGCTCAACGAGAATCCGCACTTTTTACGACACCCTAGTCACAATCCCAAACTCGATTTTAGTCACAAGCAAATGCAACAACTATTCTAAACGTCGGTACCGACGTTGGAAGCAAATGGTTTCGATTGGGTATTCAACCCCACCTGAAAAGATTGCCGCGTTTTGTGAAGGTATTCGTGAGTTATTGCGTGTGCATCCGTACACCCGAAAAGATTATTACCAAGTTTGGTTGAATGAATTCTCTGGTTCAAGTTTGGATATATTGGTGTATGTATTTTGGACTGCACCCGATTGGCAAACAGAGTTACGAGAACGGCACCGTTTTATGTTGGACATCATTCGTCTTGCAGGCGACTTAGGTGTAGAGTTTGCCTTTCCAACAAGAACCTTGTATCTTCGCAAAGAAGAAAACTGGGACAAAGGGCCCGAGAAAGTTTCAGCCAAGCGAACTAAGGGCTGGATGAGTTCAGCTGAAACGGAAGGTCGTGATCTTGTAGAGGAGTTTACTGCAGACGATGATTGGCGACAACACTTGCCGCCGCCGTATACATTCACGGGTGCTCGAGATGGCGGGAATGGCGGAGAAGGCGGAGAAGGCGGAGAAGGCGGAGAAGGTTAAACCAAACACTTCTGTACACATGCAACAATTGCTTGTGTGAGATATGTAATGTCTTCTTCAGTATGAAATGGTCCGATGGAAACGCGTAGTGTTCCACCAAGGACATCCGTGCCCATTGTTTGATGTGCAAATGGAGCACAGTGCAAACCACTTCGTACACATATTCCCGACTCGATCTCGAGCGCTTTTGCCATTTCGTGTGGGCATGTTTCAAACACAAGTGAAAACACACCGCAACGATTTGCGGTTGTTGGTGGTCCAGCAATTCGAACGCCATCTATCGTTGCAATCTCATCAAGGAATTGTTTCGTGCGCAAGCGTTCATGTTTGTGAAGCGCGTCCCCTTGGTCAAGAATCCAACGCGTTGATGCGACAAGACCAGCAATGCCGACCATGTTGTGCGAACCAGATTCATATTTGTCTGGCATCGTTTTAGGTTGCACAGGATATTCGCTTTCGCTTCCTGTTCCGCCGGTTCGAGTGGGGTCAAGCAGATGCTCCATGCCAGACTTAAGAATAAGTCCACCCGTACCAAGTGGCCCAAGCAACCCTTTATGCCCTGGGAATGCAAGTAAGTCTATATGCATCGCTTGCACATCAATAGGTGTGTGCCCCATTGTTTGTGCGGCATCCACAAGAAAGGGGATGTCGCCACAAAGGGCTCCGATTTTGGCAATGTCTTGTACTGTGCCGGTGATATTTGAACCATGCGCAACGGCAACAAGTCGTGTTGTTTTTGTAATGGCTCGTTGTATGTCTTCTGGAATTACAAGGCCAGTTTCAGGATTCGCAGGTACGATTGTATGGGTGACACCAAGCTTTGAAAGTGCATGCAACGGTCGAAGAACAGAGTTGTGGTCCATTGCTGTTGTGACAATATGCACCGGCTCATTCTTGGAAAGTACATGGTGGGCAATGCCTTGGAGTGCAATGTTTAATGCATCAGTGCAGTTGAGCGTAAAAACACAATGGGAAGTTGAAGGTGCGTGGACGAGTTCGCGAAGTTGTGATCGGCATGCATCTAGAAGTTCTGTAGCAAGAACGGCTTGCGTGTACGCGCCTCGTCCAGGACTTGCGCCGCAGTGTTCTGCATAGTTCAGTATTGCTTCAATGACAACATCTGGTTTTGGGAATGAAGTCGCAGCGTTGTCAAAATATCGTTGCATTTTTATGTTGTGATTGCTTCGAACGGCAAGTCATGCGCTTCCGCCACTGGCTGATTTGTCAGTATGCCGCGGTGTGTATTTATTGCATTTGCAAAATGTCGATCATGCTTTGCAAGTTTGACCGCTGAAGAGGAGGCAAGTTTAAGCACCCAAGGCATAGTTGCATTAGTTAACGCTTGTGTGGATGTTCGAGCAACAGCGCCCGGCATGTTGCCGACGCAGTAATGCACAACACCATCAACGGTGTAAATTGGCTCGCTGTGTGTAGTTACTTTTGCAGTTTCAACACACCCGCCTTGGTCAATGGCAACATCGACAATTACGGACCCAGGTTTCATGTGTGCTAAATCTTTACGTGAGATTAAGTTCGGTGCTTTCGCCCCTGGAATTAATACTGCGCCAACAACAAGGTCTGCCCACGCTAAGTGATCTCGAATTGCTTCGGGATCCGAGTAGATAGTTTTGCAATTAGCAGGCATGAATTCGCCAAGCCGTCGCATGCGATCAATGCTGATGTCCATCATCACAACATCGGCGCCCATGCCCGTTGCAACAGTTGCGGCGCATGTGCCAACAACGCCGCCGCCAAGGATAAGGACTTTGCCAACTTCGACTCCAGGCACACCGCCGAGCAAAATACCTCGCCCACCTTGCGGTCGCTCTAGATATTTCGCGCCTTCTTGTACGGATAGTTTTCCTGCAATCTCACTCATCGGAGTAAGCAGCGGAAGTTGTCCGTGGTCATCGGTCAGGGTTTCGTACGCAACGGAAATGCAGCCACGTTCAAGGCAGCCCATTGTAAGTTCACGGTCTGCAGCAAAGTGGAAGTACGTAAACACGGTTTGTCCATCGCGAATAAGCGCAACTTCTTGTGGTTGCGGTTCTTTAACTTTAACAATCATGTCTGCAACGCCCCAAACTTCTTGAGCCGTAGGAACGATTTGCGCTCCAATTGCTTCATAAAGAGCATCTTCGTAGCCACTGCCAAGCCCCGCGCCTGCTTGCATAAGCACGGTGTGGCCGTTTTTGATCAGCATTTCCGCTCCAACTGGGCGCAGGCCGACACGGTACTCATCTTTTTTAACTTCGGTTGGGACTCCAACAATGGTCATAGCGACTCTCCTTTTTCGTAGTCAGTACATGATATCCGCAAGGTGGCTTCTCGACCAGAGGGACAACGCATCTGGTACACTCACGCAACTCTAAATGACACATTTTTAGAAGAGGAACAAACGATGACTAATCGACTATTACGACTACTAATTATAGGAATACTCTTGCCAACGGCGGTTTTTGCTGGAACGAGGGAGGATGTGCTTGTTCAGTTAAACTCGGGCGCATCAACAAAAGGCCCCGAAAATACTAAGTCGTGGCGCATCTTCTTTGACGCATGTTTGGAAATGACTCCAACCCCGACCCCCGCAGGCGAGGCGCTTACACTTCGTAAAGTGTGGCCTGGCATGCAAGATTGGGCGATCGTTTCAGATTGGGCTTCGCAAAACGAGCATATGGAAAATGCGTTTTTGGAATCAGCCAAACGAGCACTTGTTGGTTTGCCTTACGGTTCAGAGCATGTTCCAGATGCGTATCAAGAAGCAGGCGTTGTCGCTGAAATTGGCGTGGATGGATCACTTCAGCATTTTGATTTCTCCTACATTGCGACTGTTCAAAAAGCATGCCTATGGTCAACAGCGGAAACATATCGGTTGTTCGAAGCAGGAGAGACGGAACGAGCTATTCGTTTATTGATGTCTGAACTTATTGTCTTGCGTAAATTTTGCGATCGAGATTTTCTAAAAGAGCAACTGACATTTATGCCTATGCTTGGTCTCGCGCTTGAAAACACACGAGACATGTTTTATAACTATCGAGAAAAAGTTTCTTCTGCGCAGTTTAGAACCTTTGCCAAGGAATGGATTCCTTACTTGCAAACAGGTCCGAACCGTTTGCTCATGCCAGAGGGTGACCGCGTCGTCGGCGAAGCACTTTTAATGGAATTGTTTAAATCAAACGGTGACCCTGACCCCGCAAAATTCAGAGAAGTGCTTACAGACGTGCAAGCAAGACGAGAGCCATTAACACGATTTGGAGCGGCAAAGTATTGGGCTACTATCTCGATGATCCATCGTGGCCGTAATGACTCCATGAAGCGTCTTAATCTCATTTATGATGATTGGTGGAGACGTTGGAAAATGCGTGCATTTCATCCACAACTTAAAGTGGATACAGCTTTGCAACGTTCCAACCCAGTGAAATACGCAGCGGTAAACATGATTATTCGCGATATCGAAGCACTCTTTTCTGAAAGAGACCTACTCACAACACAAATCAATGGCACGGCGGTTTCTGCAGCACTTTGTGGATATATAAATCACTATTCCGTGTATCCATCTGCGATAAAAAAGATGTATGCACAATTGTTGAACCGTTCGTCTAATTTAGATTACTTGCGACCGCTTGATTTACGAACCGATGCTGCATGGGAGTTGTACGACTATCCTGTGGCTGGATTTCATTATCGCCGTATCAACAAAGACACAAAAATACAAACGCTCGTTGGTGATGTCACCGTTAACAAAGGCGAATGTTTGCTGTACGGTGTGTCACAAAATAACGAAGATGATCGTGGGTTAAATGCAGGCGAAGACGCCATCATTTGGCCTCCCCTTAAAACCCTTGAACGAAACGCAGGAATGTTGGATTAAGAAATGCCAGAAATAGAAAACGTAGTCATTATTGGTAGTGGGCCAGCGGGTTGGACAGCAGCGATTTATGCATCAAGAGCAGATTTAAAACCATTAGTATGTATAGGTGTGCCAAAAACAACGCCAGCCATTGTCTTGCCTGGCGGTCAGTTGATGCTCACAACAGAGGTCGAGAATTACCCTGGTTTTCCAGAGGGCATAACTGGCCCAGACATGATGGCGAATTTTCAAAAACAAGCAGAGCGATTCGGCACACGCATTCGAAATGAAGACATCGTTTCTTGTGATTTTTCGGAAAAACCATTTAAACTTAGCACAAACAAAGGCGAGACTATCCTTGCCCATGCGGTCATTATTGCAACGGGCGCAATGGCGAATTGGATTGGCCTTGAAAATGAAATGCGACTCGCTCGCAGTGGCGGTGGCGTCAGTGCATGCGCTGTTTGCGATGGTGCCCTTCCTGCATTCCGCGATCAGCCACTCGCCGTAGTTGGCGGCGGTGATAGTGCACTTGAAGAAGCAAGCTTCTTGACGAAGTTTGCTTCGAAGGTCTACGTTATTCACAGACGCGATAAATTTCGTGCGTCTAAAGCTATGCAACAAAGAATATTTGATTCGCCGAACGCTGAACCGCTTTGGAATAAAACAGTGATCGACGTTCTTGGTGACGATGTGATTACGGGTGTCTTATTGAAGGACACCGTGACAGGCGAAGAGTCAACACTAGAAGTGCGTGGTCTTTTTGTAGCGATTGGGCACACGCCTACGACAAGTTTCCTCGATGGCACTGGTATTGAACTTGACGATGCTAAGTACATCAAGCTTAGTACTCGAAGCAGTAAGACCAACATTGAGGGCGTTTTTGCCGCTGGCGATGTTTCTGATTCGGTGTATCGTCAAGCGATTACCGCAGCGGGAATGGGTTGCCAAGCTGCCCTTGACGCCGAGCATTATTTATCCCAGTAATGGTGCATGCAACGGTCGATCTTGAGCATAAAAACGCAGCGTAGATGTCGCATCGTTCTATTTAGCTATATTGGCAGGGCCGTGGAGCCAATAGTTCTTTTTGAGGATTACATATAACTAAACATTAATCAGGCGCAATTCGAGTGATTATTTTTGCACCCACGGCGTCTCCCCACACGTTGACGGCGGTTCGGCACATATCAAGGATTCGGTCAACGCCGATGATGATGCCTATTGCTGCAACAGGAAGTGGCCCATCTGGCGAGCCAGTTAGATTCATATTGACTGCAGATATAACAATGACCATTGTGACTAATCCAGCGGAAGGGATTCCAGCCGCGCCAATTGCAGCAAGTGTTGCGGTAATCACGACAATCAATAACTGTCCGAACTCAAGTTGGATCCCAAATAGTTGGAATAAAAAGACTACGGCGACGGCTTCGTACAGCGCCGTGCCATCCATATTGATAGTGGCGCCAAGGGGCAGCACAAAATTAGCGGCGCGTTTTGAACAACCGCCTTCGCCTTCTGCAGCATCAATGGTCACAGGCAATGTCGCGGAACTGGAGTCTGTGCCAATGGCGGTCATGAGCGCTCGTTTCATTTGCCACATAAATTGAAATGGGTCTTTCCCAGAGAATAGCCAGAGCACAAGGGGCAGTACTAGGAACCCGTGAATAGCAAGGCCAAGTAATACGGTGGTCATATACCATCCAAGTGGTCCGACTATGGATTCAAAACCAATTTTTCCAACCGTCCAAGCAACAAGGAAAAATACACCGATGGGGGTGAGCCAGATAACCCATCGAACCAAAATCATCAATCCCTCAAAGCAAGCGTTGCAAAGATCTCGTGCAACTTTTGTTTTTTCGCCACCGGCGGCAAGGGCAAGGCCGAATGCTATGGCAAACATAATAATCCCAAGCGGCCGTACATTGACCATGTCTGCAAAAATATTGACGGGTACAAGTTGGTACAAGATATTCATCCATGCAGAACCAAGCGACCGAGTGGCTGTTTCTCCAGCTGTAAAATTGCCCGCCGTTTCTCGGAGAGTCTCTTGAATTTCCGGAGCCAAAACACCAGGAGAAATCCAAGTGACTAGCAAAGTGCCAAGCGTGACAGCCATAAACATTGTTGCAAGGTAATAGATAAGCGTCGCACCGCCAACGATACCAAGTTTTGACGGGTCGCCAATTCGGGTGATGCCAGAGATGACACTAAAGAAAATGAGCGGAATAATTAACAGTTTCAACGGTCGAATAAGTACAAGGTCGCCAGCAGCTTTGAGCCAATGGTCACCATCAACCACTGCGCCAGTTGCATAAAGCCCAAACTCGCCAACAAACGCGCCGCCAACAAGCCCAAGCAGAATAAGAACTGTCAAAATATTTGTGCTTCGATGTTTCATGCTTCGTACCCTAACGAGAAAAGCCCCAGTGTTGGGGCTTTTCAGTCGTTCTTTGTTGTGGTTCGTTGGATTTACTCAGTTGTTTTGTCAGGTTCCCGCATGATGATGCCAAGTTCGTCGAGTTGCGCAGGGTCTGCAACACCGGGCGCTTCGCACATTAGGTCTGCGCCTGTTTGTGTTTTTGGGAATGCAATAACTTCGCGTATGTTGGTCGTGCCAATCATCATCATCACAAGTCGGTCAAGGCCAAACGCAACACCACCGTGGGGTGGTGCTCCAAAACGGAGTGCATTCAGAAGGAAGCCGAATTTATCTTCTGCTTCTTCTTGCGATAGACCAAGCAAGCCAAACACTTTTGCTTGAACTTCGGGGTTGTGAATACGAATGGAGCCACCACCGACTTCGGCACCGTTGATCACAAGGTCGTATCCAGAGGAAAGACAATTAGCAGGGTCAGATTCTAAACTAGCAAGATGCGATGCAAGAGGTGCAGTGAACGGATGGTGTTCGCTTACCCATCGTCCTGCATCTTCGTTCCAGTCAAACATAGGGAAATCTATAACCCAAAGACCGCGGAACATACCTTCTGGAATCAAACCGAGTTCTTTAGCCACAGTTAAGCGAACCTCACCAAGAGCAGTGCATGCAACTCGGTAGGTCCCCACACCAAACATAACTATGTCGCCTTCTTCAAGACCAAGCGCCTCAACAAGTTCGTCCTTGATTGGAGTGACGAATTTAGCAACACCAGTGACGAATTCGCCGCCTTGGTATTTCACGACTGGTAGTCCGCCAGCGCCGTATGTTTTCGCAATTTCAGCGTATGTGTCGGTCTTTTTTCGGCTGAGTTTTTCAGCACCGCCAGGAACTCGCATGGCTTTTACGCTTCCGCCTGAATTACATGCTTCGTTGAAAACTTTGAAGTCGGTTTTCTTTGCAAGTTCGGTAATGTCTGTAAGTTGTAAATCAAATCGAATATCAGGTCGATCAGATCCATAGTTATCCATCGCGTCTTTCCACGACATTTGTGTTAGTTCGCCAAGGTCAATCCCGCCAACTTCTTTATACAAGGTTGACGCAAACTCACTCATAAGTGCAAGGATGTCGTCTTGGTCTACGAAACTCATCTCGAGGTCAATTTGCGTAAACTCTGCTTGCCGGTCAGCGCGTGGGTCTTCATCGCGTAAACATTTACAGATCTGTAAATACTTGTCGCAACCAGCAACCATTAAAATTTGTTTGAAAATTTGTGGACTCTGCGGAAGGGCATACCATTGTCCTGCTTGATGTCGTGAGGGCACAATGAAGTCACGCGCACCTTCTGGAGTTGGCGTGATAAGCAGGGGCGTTTCAATTTCAAGGAAGTCTCGGTCAGCAAAAAAGTTTCTTGTGAACTGTGTAATCTTATGTCTAAGTGCAAGGATTTTTTGCATCTTTGGGCGACGTAAATCAATGTAGCGATATTTAAGTCGGTGCTCTTCACCGATGTTATCTGCATCGTGGTCGTCCGGCAAAATTGGCAATTTAGCTGTTCGGTTAATGACTTCGATGTCTTTTGCCACAAGTTCAATTTCGCCAGTGGCGAGTTTCGCATTTGCCTTACCGTCTCGAACTCGAATTTCGCCAGTGATGCTAACGACATCTTCGCGCCTTAGCGATGCGCCTAATTCCATCACGTTTTCTGGCGTGTCTTCGGCATCAAATACGACCTGTGTCATGCCGTATCGGTCACGTAAATCAATAAACACGAGTCCCTTGCCTTGGTCTCGATAGGTGTTTACCCAACCACTAAGGGTGGTCGTCTCTCCGGCGTTTTCCTTGCGGGTGTCGCCACATGTACATGTTCTTTTCAGCATTCGGTTATTGTACCAGACCTCTAAACCACTTTAGTCAAACCCCTTTAGATTGATACAAATGAATTCAGATAAAACGAAGACAATTCTCATGACGGCATTTGAGCCAAGTGGCGACGCGCTAGGCGCTATGGCGACGCGCGGACTCAAAGAGCTGGAACCGAATTGTCGTGTCGTTGGTCTAGGCGGTGATTTAATGGCGTCGTCTGGTGTTGAGCTTCTTGAACACACCACTAAAGAAGCGGCAATGGGCGTCGGTGCCATCTCTGAAGTAAAGCGAGTAAAACGTCTTGTTGATTTAGTGGATGCCTGGATTGAAAAAAACAAACCAGATGTAGTCGTGGCGATTGATTCGCCAGCGGCAAATTGGCCAGTGTGCAAACGCGCGCGTAAGCATGGCTGCTCTGTTGTTCACTTGGCAGGGCCACAACTCTGGGCGTGGGCGCCATGGCGAATAAAAAAAATGAAACGTCTTAGTGACCACGTTATGTGCTTGCTTCCTTTTGAACCGGAGTGGTTTTCGTCGCGGGGAATGCCCGCAACGTTTATTGGTCATCCTGCGTTGAAGACCGGTGATATTAAAGAAATGGACTTGCCCTGCGGCGAACCGAATATTATTTTACTTCCTGGTTCTCGCAAAAGTGAGATACGAAAAAATCTCCCAATGCAACAAGAAGTGCTGAAGCGAATTTGTGCAGAGTTTCCAGGGACAGAAGCGGTGATTGCAGTTCGAGCCGATGATGTTGCACGAGTGAAGCCACATGCAAACGGATTGCAAATTGTTGCAGATGAATTGCCAAGCGTGCTCGACTGGGGAACGCTGGCGCTGACTGTTTCGGGCACAGTTTCCCTGCACGTTATGAATCACGCAACGCCAATGATTGGTATGTACAAAGTGAACGCTTTGTCCATGTTGTTATCAAAAATTGTACTAAACACACCGCACCGATTATTGCCCAACTTGATAGCTGGCGAGCGCATTGTTCCTGAGTTTATCCCATGCGGGAATATTGCTCCGCATCTTGCATCCGTTTCTATTGACTTGCTTCGTGACAAAGAAGCGCTTACACGCATGCTTGCTCGTCTTCAAAAAGAAGCCGCGGTCTATCGGCAACATAATCCAAGTAAAGAAGCAGCTGAAATTATTCTCTCGTTTACTCAGTAACTTTGATTTCGCATTTGGCGTTTCCAGCGAATAGGGTTCCCAAGAATGAACCGATGAACGAAGCGATACCAACGCTAACGTAGACGTTCGGTTCTTAAGTCATCTTGCTGACAACCCACATCGCAATGAGTCCGCAAACAAGTCCAATAATTCCTGAAATAACAGATGTGCAAATTTTCATTTTATTCTCATTTTGAATTGAATTCGCCTTTTTTAAGTTTTCCAATATATTCATGGTACGCACGCATTGCTTTTGGTCCATAGAGCCACATGATTGGAATGTTTGCAACAAGCATCGCGCCCAATCCAAGCGTAGTCCACATGTCAAGTTCAGCATCGGTTGTAATAAAACCAATTGTTGAAACGGCAACAAGCACGGTATATACCATGCGGTAAAACATGACGGCAAAAGTGGAGACTGCACCCTCGCGACCAAAGATATAAATTATGCCTTGCTCGCCGTAGTAACTCCACGAGATCATAGTTGAAATGGCAAAAAGCCAACAAGCAATGACCACAAGCCATTTGCCAAGCCCCGGAATGGACCGATCAAATGCGTGCGCGGTTAAACTTGCTCCTGGATAATTTGCCCAGACACCATTGCTTATCAGTGTGACTGGCGTCACGGTGCCTTCTTTATCTACTTCAACATCGACGGAGTTCCAATTGACGCCTAGCCCGCCATCAGCATGTACAACGGTTCCTTCTATTCGATGTTGGTTGTTGCCTGTGTCATCATTGTCGCCAGCGCGGATCATCATGAAGACGGAGTCATTCAACGACCAACCAGTTTCGTTTTCGCTGACACGGTTAATTGTTTTTGCTTCTTCGTTTTTGTGTGGAAGCACTGGGGTCATAAGCATCCATGCATCACCATCAAGGGTAAGCGAAACAGGTGCACTATCACCAAATGTCGCTTCAGCACCACGGTTCCAAGCGCCTGTTGTAAGAATGATGAGTGCGGTTACCGTGCACACGACAAGCGTATCAACAAAAGGCCCAAGACCAGCAACGATGCCTTCACGTACGGGTTCTTCGCATTTAGCGGCAGCGTGCGCAACAGGCGCAGAACCCTGGCCAGCCTCAGAACTAAAGAGCGCCCGTTTGACACCCCACATCATGGCGTAACCAAATGTGCCACCAAGGAATGCGCCGCTTGCTGAAGCATCGCCAAAGCCAAG
>CAWLAZ010000032.1:0-11082 GCA_963854955.1 Phycisphaerae bacterium
CAAGGTTTCGAGCATCTCGAAAGAACCCTTCCATACTGATTTCGTTTACAGATTTTGCAAGCGCGCGGTCAAGAAATTGGACTGTCATGCCGCCTTGAGTTTCAGATTTGAAAAAGGCAAGTCGTGCAGGTTGTACTTTATCAGCGATATCAAGCCGTTTGATGAGTTCATAAATCATTCTTGTGACGAGCACTGATTCGCCAGGGAAATGCCCGTTAGCAAAGGGCGAGAAGACAGGGTTTGCAGCAAGTCGGAAATTGTTCGCAATGGCACCGGCAACAATGTCGCGATAGATGGTTAGCCGTTCATTGTTATCGATGAAGGCAAGATCAAGCACATCTTCATTTTTAATTCGATATGAATCGCGAAACAATTCGTTACCAAAATCGTCGAAGCGAGGATCATCTTTCGGCATCGCGCTTAAAAGTTCACCACTCGTTGGAAGCACATGCGGCGTGAGCACGATGATGACTTCCGTTTTATTTGATGTCGTTCGGTTCGCACGAAAAAGTCCGCCAATGAATGGAAGATCACCAAGGAACGGCACTTTGTCTTCGATTGTATGTTGTTCTTTATTCACAAGGCCGCCAATAATAAACGGTGTATTGTTTGGGATGATTCCGTATGTTTGAACGCGCCTGCTTGCGATGGTTGGGGCTGATGCAAGTGTAATGCCAGAAGTATCACGAATGACCAAGTCTGCGCCCGGTACAGCGGAAGAGACGATCGTGTCAATCATCATACTGACCTCTTTGCCGTTTTCTGCAATTCGTGGTCGAATGTTTAACATGATGCCGGTTGGTAAATACTTAAAGTTAAAAGAAAGCATGTCAGCGTTGCTCATGCCCGCCGTACTTGTTGCAATTGGAATGTCTTCGCCGACACGAATCGTCGCTTGCCGATTATTCAACGTGAGAATGCTTGGTCGAGACAAAATTTCTGCCTTGCCGTCTCGCACCATTGCGCGAATATCGACATCAAACCACCACTCATTGAATTGAGTAAAAGCACGTTCAAGATTAAGATCAACTAGTGTTAGGTTGAACGTATCGCCATCCGCTCCAGCATTCGTTTTTCCAGCGGTGATATCAAGAAATGATGGTTCAGTATTTGCATCAAACATTCTCCAATTGATGCCTATGTCTTTGATCCCGTCTTCGTTGATTTCAAGCACCATGCCTTCAATAAATATTTGACGAGCAGCGCGATCAACAAGTTGTGTGATCATCGTTTGCACATCGCTGAATGATTCAGGACGAGCTGGGTCAAAGAACACCATAATTTGGGTCATGGGCGATGAAATTGTATTTTCACCAAGTTCACCTGCAGCGGATGGGACCATAGTCAGTCCGAAGTTACCACTTTTGATTCCTGCACCACCGACTAAGCCCGTGTCTCTTCCTGTTGGTTCTGGGATTTGGACTACGTACGGCAGTGCGTCCCAATCTACTTCATCTGGAACAGTGTTTGCATCCGTAAATGTTGTAACTCCTAGGCCATTGAGCATGGCAATGGCGCCCGGAGCATCCACGTAACTAAGTTGAATAATTTTCTTTTCTAAATCAAGCACGCTTAAGTTTTCACGCATGGAGTCAAGCGCGAGTATCAGTTCCGCTGTGTACGCAGGCGCAAACTCAGCATCCGCATTTCCTTTGAAACCTTCGTTGGTTATTTCATATCCTTCAACCCAGAGTTGGTTTGGTTGCGACATAAATGTTTGGTGCGCAAGTCGAACTATTTTTGTGCTCTCGCCATTTTTCTTGGTGATGGTGATGAGAGGTTTTACGCCTTTTTTCATAGAGGGCAACATAGAGTCGAGCAGTTCATTTCCAAGGATATATCCATGGTCAAGTGCATAGGAATCTGTAAGTCGTTCGATAACTTCGTTTAATTCTGTTTCGTTGAGCCGTGGCAAATCGATTAACAAAGAAGTGCACGCAACTTGCTCTTGCTTTGTAACCAGATCAGCAATTTCTGCAGGGGTTGGTAGCTTTGGCGTGGTTGGGGAAATTGGCGCTGTGTACGAAATTGGCTCCACGCGTTTCGCCATCATTTTGTCAAAAGCATCTGCGAGCGCAACTAAATCAACTGGCTCATCCTCTTCAAATATAATGCCTGTACTTTTGGGCGTTTCCATCGAAAGAGTATGGGTTGAAGAGGTAGTTGTGCAGCCAAAGAACATTGCAGAAGCGAGAAAGAGGGCGCCAAGTTTTGCAGTAGGATGTTTCATAGTGGCTGTATCTTTATATTTGTCATGGATGATGGTTTTATTATCGAGGGTTATAACTCTTTGCACTAGCTGAAGAATAGTCTGGTCGTGCGTGACTATTATGACGGTTCTGCCTGTCATGTGGTCGAGGACTGCTTTAATAATCTCTTTTGCCGCAGATGCTTCAATAGAAGCTGTTATCTCATCAATAATTAACGTTTGTGGCTTACGAACAAGTGCTCTTGCAAGGTTAATACGTTGTTTTTGGCCATGGGAAAGTTCAACACCTTGATCGCCAATCCTCGTGTCGTACCCTTTTTTAAGTCGGTCGATGATGTCATGAGCGCCAGTGAGTTTACATGCTTCAATAATTTCTTCTGCACTTGCGTTGGGTCGTGCGTAACGAAGGTTGTCAAGAATGGACGAGTTAAACAAGAATGCATCTTGGAACGCAACACCAAACATACCGCGGACATCTTGTAAACGCATATCCTTAATGTCATGTCCGCCTATCGTAATTTTTCCGATAGTTGGATCATTAAAGCGCGGCATTAAACTAACAAATGTACTTTTGCCACCACCGCTTGGGCCAGTGATTGCAATATGCTCTCCGGAATCAATGCAAAGGTTTATGTGCTCAATAACCTTCGTATTTTCATCGAAAGCAAATGAAACGTTTTGAAATTCAATTGGGCCTACGAGTCGAATGGTCTTCGTGCGAGTCCGCATATCGTACGCGATTTCATCTACGGGTTCATCAAGCATTTCTAATACACGGGCAACGCTTGCAGAAGTTTGTGAAAAATGCCCAGTGCCGCTGATGATTTCAAGTACTGCAGGGTAGAGCATCCGAACGTACCAGAAGAACATAAGGAATAGACCGATGGTCATGCTTCCAGCATAGACTTCCCATGCACCGTAGCCAACAAGCAGAACTGTTCCTGCACCTACAAGTAAGTCAGCAATAACCTTTTGCGCAAACTGAAATCGTTTTGTTTTAATTTGGTCTTCACGACCAGCGCGAATTGTTTGCAGAAATGATTCTGATTCGCGTTCTTCAGCAGAGAAACCCTTAATAACTTGCGCACCCATGAATGACTCGACGAGACTCCCATGTGCTTCTGCAAGATGTTCTTGTGCACGGCTGTGACTATCACGAATTGGAAGATAAAACTTTTTGTACGTCCACAGATGCAATGGAAGCACAAGGGTGCTTGCAAGTGCAAGTTTCCAATTCACTATAAACAACAAAATTAAGAGAATCTGAAATTCAATGGTGTAGCGAATGAGTGTCGGTAATTTGTCTTGAATAAATGTTTGAATTCGAAACGTGTCGTCCATAACACGTGAGCTAATTTTCCCTGGACGATTTGACTTATAAAAATCCATGCCAAGTTGTTGCATGTGATCAAACAATCGTTGGCGTAAGTCAAAACAAACATGTTCACTTACACGAACAGAGATCATACGACTAACAAAGAAAAGCACGTTGCGCATTACATAGATGGCACAAAGTGATGCGAGAATTATTGTAAGTAAATCCCAACCTCCAGTCTTATCCGCGAGTGCAGGAAATACATCATCAACAAGCAGGGAAAGAGCCCACGGCAAAACCATGTCAGCAAGTGCAAGCATGCCCACTAGAATGACCACCATTGTGATCTGGCCACTCCATGGACGAATTAACTGGCTAAAACTGCGTAAGCCGTTGCTCTCTCTATAGGTACGCATAGCGATATCGTAACAGGCAACAAGTTTGGTGCCTAATAAAATGCCGGAATTTTTTATTCATTAATACCGTTACAATCAGCTTTATGATTGAATTATTCCTTGCCACATTAATTTCTGTTGCCAGTCCAAGCCAACCGAATCCTAAACTCGATTGGTGGAGAGAGGCGCGTTTTGGAATGTTTATTCATTGGGGACTCTATGCCGTGCCCGCTGGTACATGGAACGATAGAGGGACAGGCCATGCTGAATGGATACGAACGACCGCACAAATTC
This sequence comes from Phycisphaerae bacterium, assembly GCA_963854955.1. GTDB lineage: Bacteria > Planctomycetota > Phycisphaerae > Phycisphaerales > SM1A02. The sequence continues at coordinate 4,214 of CAWLAZ010000032.1, forward strand.
CGCTTAAGGAGTATGACAAATTTGCTGAAGAGTTTAACCCAGTGAAATTTGATGCCGACCATTGGTGCGCAATGGCGAATGATGCAGGCATGGGGTACATCGTTATTACAACGAAACACCACGATGGGTTTTGTTTATTTGATTCACAGCACACAGATTTTGACATCATGTCAACGCCGTATAAGCGCGACATCATGAAGGAGTTATCAATAGCCGCGCCAAAGCATGATCTTCGTATGAGTTGGTACCACTCTATTATGGATTGGCACCATCCAGACTATCTCCCACGAAGAGGTTGGGAAACTGATCGCTCGGCAGAAGGCGCAGATATGCAACGGTACCGAGCGTATCTACACAATCAAGTGACGGAGTTACTTACGAACTATGGTCCGATTGGCATCATGTGGTTTGATGGGGAGTGGGAAACTTCATGGCGTGGTAGATACGGCAAAGAGTTGTACGAACTCTGCATTTCATTGCAACCAGAAGTAATAGTAAACAATCGCCTTGGCGCTCGTGGCGGAATGGAAGGCATGACAGGTATAGACGGATACGCCGGCGGGTACGGTGGCGATTACATGACGCCTGAACAGGAAATTCCTGATGCAGTGGACAACGGCATCGACTGGGAAACATGCATGACGATGAACGATCGCTGGGGGTACAACCTATTCGATAAGAATTTCAAATCTACAACGGATTTACTGCAAAAACTCTCAGACATAGTTTCAAAAAATGGAAACTTCTTATTGAATATTGGTCCAAAGCCAGACGGGTCATTTCCCGAAGAGTCAATTCAGCGTTTAGCCGAAATTGGAGACTGGATGGATGTTAACGGCGAATCTATTCATGGAACAATTGGAAGTCCCTTTCAAGAATTGCATTGGGGGCGTGCGACCCAAAAGTTTCACGATGATTCGACAACATTGTACATGCATATATTTGATTGGCCCAATGATGGCGAACTTGTTGTGCCAGGTCTTGCAGGCACAATTATAAGTGCGCGAGTATTAGGCGGGAAAAAAGTATCGTTTGAAATGAGCCGAGGCGAAGTGATTCTACATTTGCCAAGTGTTATGCCAAACGAACACATTGGGGTGGTTGCCCTAACAGTAGAGGGCAGGCCAGTAATCTATGAAGAGCCAACTTTTTCTGCACCAGAAGAAGAGTTTGTTTCTTCTGTCGAAATTACACTTAGTGTAGGTTCAGATAACTTAGACATTCGTTATTGGCTTAACAATTACAGGCATCTATTGACGTATACAAAGCCAATTGTCTTAGACAAAACAACTACTATTCATGCACAAAGTTTCGACGGGCCAAACCCAGTAAGCAAAGCTGTCGAGAAGACTTTTACAAAAGTAGTACCACGAAAGGCAGATTTTACGCGAACGCAACAAAAGGGCGATCTTAACTTATCCGTATACCAGGGCGACTGGGACGTGTTACCAAACTTTACTTTGGAAAATTCTATTCTTGAAGATACAGCTTTTACGTTTGATGTTCCTGAAGGCGAATTCGTGGCACGGGTATACAGTGGGTATCTATATATTCCAAGCACAGACATGTATATGTTCGCGTTGTCAAGTGACGATGGATCTCGATTATCTATCGGCGGTACAGTTGTTGTAAACAATGATGGATTGCACGGCGCACAAGTCATGAATGGCACAATAGCCCTTGCAGAGGGGTGGCATGCATGCAGAGTTGAATGGTTTAACAAAACCGGAGGTGCCTCACTAGGATTAAACATGGGAGTTGTTGGTGAGTTGCTTATTCCTCTACCGTCTTCTTCTCTTGCCACCGGCGAATGAAACTTTCATTCATCATTCCAGCATGGAACGAAGAAGTGCTTATAGGCGCAACGATTACATCGTTGCATTTAGCATCGGAGGATTTCGAATACGAGATTATCGTTGCCAACGATGGTTCAGAAGACAGGACCGCGGATATAGCAAGCGAGTTAGGCGCAAAAGTCGTGCACTGCATGAATCGTCAGATAGGACCAACACGAAACGATGGAGCAAAGGCAGCAACTGGCGATGTCTATATATTTGTAGATGCAGACACCATTGTGTCAAAAAAAGTCGTTGGCGAGACGGTTGAAGCAATTCATAACGGCGCAGTTGCCGGAGGAAGTTTTCCAATATTCGAAGGAGAACTGCCGTTGTTTGCCAAAGTGTTGACGCCTATATTGCGGATTACATTTAAAATGCTTCGAGTTGCAGCAGGGGCGTATCTGTTTTGCACTAGAGAAAGTTTTGAAAAAGCAGGTGGATTTGATCCAAAGTTTTTTGCTGCAGAAGAAGTGCACCTCTCGAACAAGTTGCACGAATTTGGTAAGTATACAACTATCAAGTCAAGGGTTGTCACATCCGGAAGAAAGTTCCGGACGCATTCTTCACTTCACATAATGGCGACTTTAGTACTTGTTTCAATCCCAGGGATTCGAAACGTAAAAAAGCGCAAGAATCTATGGTATGGCCCACGGAAGAATTGATATTTCTGGATATATTTCTCCTTAATTATGCTGAACAATTATCGTGGCAAGAGAATATTCTAGAAAGCATGTTCGCTTTGCGCGTTGCCATGTACACTAGTGATCGTGACGATTAAAAAATCTATTTCACCCTTTGATCGGACTCGGCATGACCATGCAAATGAGACGGCAGAAGATTACGTAGAGGCGATTTCTGATTTGATTGCTTATCGTGGGTACTGCCGAATCACCGATTTAGCGGCACAGTTTTCTGTCAGCCATGTCACCGCGCATAAAATTGTCAAACGGCGGTTATTTACCCGAGGGGTAATCAATTTTTGAGTCGATCCATGTAACGATTTCAGGCGCGTGCGAACTGAACGTAGCAAAAAGACCAAGGTGGCCGCTGGGGTAAATCCACCGTTCAGGCTTGCCAGCACGGTTGTAAAGTAAGTCGCCGTTTTTTGCAGGCACTATTTTGTCCCACTTCGCATGAATAATCAATGTTCTATCACGGGGAAGTTCAGGCGCAAGAAAATATGGATCACGAGAAGGTATCCTGAGATATTCAGCTTCTATCATTTTTAACTCGTCGTTTGAAAAACGCTTCTTTTGCTCATCGACGAAATGCCAATTCGTAAACACGCCATCTTGAACAATAGTAAACATGTTGGCTCCACCTGCAACGAGCACGACTGCATCAACATCGTCTTGTAGTTCGTGGTACACCGCGGGAGTATTTAATGCACCTGCACTAATGCCAATCAGCGCAAGAGGAAGATGTTGCAAGCTTGGAAGTTGCTCTTCCATTCGTTCACGAATTGCTTTTGTTGCAGTAATAACTTGGCAATACTTTTTGTCGAACAAATTGATGGCTGCACTTGCGGGGTATTCTCCTTCAAGGGTAACCTCCAAACTGTAATCAGGCACATTTAAAACAGTAAGCATATATACAACGGCCCATCCATCTTTAAGTAATTCTGCGCCGAGTGTCTTTGATGAATGCTGCATACCGCCAAGCCCACAAAGAATAAACGCGAGACCTTTTGGCTCTTGGTTATATTTCCAAGAAGCACGATAGACCATTCCTCCGTCTGATTTGACATGAATTGCATCAAGTTCATTAGGCAATAAATCATGGTTCGAAGGAACTTCTGAATCCTCGTCCCAGCAACACCAGCGACCGAGTGTTTGTTGTATGCCATGAATTGGGACGTAGTTGAGATAGTAAATCAATCCAAACTCATTTGTTATAAGCGTAACCTCTTCAATGCGTTTTCCGGTTTGTGCGCCAAAGATTTCGCCACCGATATGTTCAAATTCAAATTCGACTAATTCGGGGTCAATGTCGCTCTTTACTTCGCAATCTATCAAGCGGATATTCGGAAGCAAGGAGGTGGTTGACGCTGGAAACGCATGTAGAGAACAAGCGGCTGCATCTATCTGGATGGAGACTCTTGTTTTTTGAACTGATGCCGGTACCCGTTCCATAGTGCATCCATGAAGGACGAGAACAGAAATGGATAAAAATAGAATTTTCTGTAAATTTTGTTGAATCATGATCTCTAGGGAATGTATTCTATTGTGAACTTGAAAGGTTATATTTAAAATGAAAAAAATTCTATTACTTATTGGATTCTCGTTACTCACAGTAGCACTCGTTGGTTGCAAAAATACACTCAATGCAGTTGGCGACACGGCAAAAAGTACAGGCAAAGGCGCTGTGAACATCATTCAGGGTGTTGGCGATGGCGTTGATCATATTGGCAAAGGTGTCAAGACTGACCTTACGGGTGATGATAGTAAAGATACTAAAGGGAATTAATATTTCTTTGCATGAGCAATGTATGCGCAGGGCAATTGAGCTTGCACGGCAAGCATCCATTGTCGAGAAATCAGGCGGTCCATTTGGATGCGTTATTGTCAAAGACGGCAACGTTGTTGGCGAAGGCGCAAACAGTGTGCTGGCAGATGGTGACCCAACTTGCCATGGTGAAATGAATGCTATTCGAGATGCGTGTTCTACATTGGGGACGCATGATTTATCAGGGTGTACGGTCTACACAACCGGCGAACCCTGCCCCATGTGTTACGGGGCTCTCTGGTGGGCACGAGTAAATACAATTTATTACGCTTCAACTATTGAAGATGCAAAAGAGTTCGGCTGTTTTGATGATGCACTAATGTACGAAGCAATCAAAAATCCAATCGAAGAACGAAAGTTAGGAGGTTCAGAATTATTGCGGGACGAAATGCTTCCTCTTTGGAAAGAATTTCAAGCAATACCAAACCATCCGGAGTATTAAAGGTATCGATTCCTTTTATTATTTATGTTCGTTTTTTGTGGTTGTTCTACTTCGATTACCACTACAGGTAGCGGGACGGAAGTATACGAACAAGTAAAACAAGTGCTCGAGGCGCATCGTGCCAGAGAAATAGTTGATGGCGATTTGGGCATGAAGGGGTCGAGTTGGAAATATAAACCAGCGCGTGGTAAGTTTGTATTTGAACATAAACCTAGGGGAAAGTTTACTGCCGCTCACCTCATCGAGATTTCCATACGTCCATGGGATGAACGACCAGAGGTCAAACGCACAGTGCGTGTCTACGCTTGGCATTGGAATTGGTTTCCTCCTTGGTGGGCAGGCCCCGATTTTGGCTTACAAAAAGATGTTGCAGGGTGGTTGCTTGAAGCATTTCAGCAAAACGACTGTGAATAAATCGAAAGATTAAGTACAGCGTTTCGTTCTTTTTACCTATTGCTTCAGAAATTTTATTGACCCCGAGTGGATTAAGCCAAGAACGAGTCTTTATCTACCCAGGGTAGATTAACGGCGCCGCTTGCTGCAGAAGCACGCAAGGCCAAATGCAAATAAGCCAGAAGGGGCGGGGGTCTCGATAAAAATCATGCCAAACTGATTTGGATCCATGCCTTTAGGTAAGATTGTGTTTTCGTTGTACCGTGTTGCAAGCCAAAATGCAGATTCCCAATTGAGCGCTTCGGAAAAATCTGCATCTGAGATGTCTGCGTAAAATAAATTTGCGTTGGACAAATTTGTGGCTCGTAACTCCGCACCAACAAAAAGGGTAAACGACAAATCTGCATTTTGGAGGTTTGTTTTTGCTAAATGGGCAAACGAGACATTCGATGCAGATAAATTACTATTGGTCAGGTTTATGTTTTCTAATTCAGCCCACCAAAGGGTTTGCCGGCTAATATTGCTAAAAGGTTCGGCTAAAGAGGCACTAAGCCACAACGACCCATCCCTGTCGCCATCAATCCACTGATAAATATCAGCGGTTGCTATATTTGTACATACAATTGTCATGGCACTAAACGCAAAAAGGTTCACGTTCCCTTATCGAAAAATGGACCTGTATTCCAACATGTTTTTTCAGAAGACAAGAAATGTTAAGCTAGATAATATGAAGATTCGGAACGCCTTTTGTCGCCGCGCCATCCACGCCTGTTACACGTGCTGAGACCAGTTCGCCTTGCTTCGCATTTGTTTTTAGCGTTATTTCGGCGTAATGTTCGCATCTGCCTTTGAAAAAACCGGTTGTTGTATTTTGTTGCTCAAGCATCACTTGGACGGATTTTCCAATGAGTTGTTTTCGATAAATGAGCGAAAGTTCTTCGTCAAGTGAGAGTAATCTTTGCACACGGGTTTGAACAATTTTGGGTGGTAGTTGCTTCCAACGAGCGGCGGCAGTTCCAGTTCGAACGGAATAAGGAAACACATGCATGTGTAAATATTTAACTTGTTTTGCAACTTCCACTGTCTGCTCAAAATCCGCTTGGGTCTCAGTCGGAAATCCGCAAATAATGTCGGTGGTGATCGCTGGAGGAAGGGTATCAACCGTTAGCCGATCGTTGACCATCGCAATCATTTCAAGATACTGTTCGACGTTGTACTGGCGATTCATTTTCTTCAATACCGCATTACTCCCCGATTGTAAAGGCAAGTGTAAATGCGGAACAATGCTATTGTTTGCGACCATTGCATCAAGAAGCACGGGCGTGACATCGCCTGGTTCCATTGAGCTAATTCTTAATCGTTCCAAACCATTTATTTGTGCGACTGCATCGAGTAATTCAGCGAGGTGCTCGGAGTCTGGAGAATCTTGTTTTCGACGCAATGCAGTTTCGTGTCCATAAGCACCAATGAAAATACCAGTAAAAATAATTTCTTTGTGCCCTAACTCCACGAGTCGAGTTGCTTCAAGCACAGTGTCCGTTATAGTTTTTGAACGAAGTGTCGTTCTGATTTTAGGAATAATGCAAAACGTGCAGTGCGCATCACACCCATCTTGAATGCGAAGTTCAGCGCGAGTGTGTTTGCCTGGAAATTGCGGTAGGGTAGCGATTGGAAGTGAAGTCGATACTGTC
>CAWLAZ010000033.1:0-10922 GCA_963854955.1 Phycisphaerae bacterium
GTACGGTGACTCGAACACTGCATCGCTCAAAGCATGCCCATTACGCACATTGTTTTCCATGTCTGTCCAAAGACGGTCGAACTGTACGTTGTTCGTTACATCCCTGCAAACTCCAATTGCATCAAGCACGCCAACACCAGCGGCAAGCAATGTTGACAGTGTTCTTGAAGCGCGCGTTGTGTAGAGTTGGCTATACATTGGGCCAACAATTGGGGTTTTCAGTTTTAGCCAATCAAAAGCGTTACGACCACTTGGTGTTTTGTGCCAAAGAATTGCAGACACAATAAGTGCTACAATCGCTGGAATCCAATACATCCATGTGCCGAGCAATCCATCGCTTATGCCCATGAGAATCTTTGTTGGCATTGGAAGTGTTGCGGAACGCATTTCGTAAATTTTTGCAAACCGCGGCAACACGAATGTCACAATAAGTGAAGTCACAACAACTGCAGTGAAACCCATTATCATCGGATACGTCATCGCACCTTTGACTTCTCGAATTGTTTTTCGTTCGCGCGACAAGTAACTTGCAACACGTTCAAGCATCATTGGAAGCGTGCCTGATAATTCAGATGCTCGGACCAAACTTACAACGATTCGAGGAAAGACACGTTTTCTTCGAGCAAGCGCTGTAGAAAGCGCATCGCCTCCGCACACATCCGAGTGCACACCGTTAAGGACATCACGGAATTCTTTTTGTTTTGTTTGTTTTGCGAGGGATTCAAGCGATTCTGAAAGCGGAACACCCGTTTCAAGCATAACTGCAAGTTGTTGGCAAAAAGCAATGACATCGTCTTGCTTTACGCGACGGTGTGCCATTGCAGTCATGATGTCGTCTTTAACAATTTCGTCTTCGCCTTGCATCAGCGGTTCTGGATCGATGGCGGTTACGAACAACCCCTGCGTGCGCAACACACTTGCCACTTCGTTTTCATTTAGTGCAACTTGCGAACCCGTTAATTCGCGCCCATGTAAATCGCGCGCCTTCCAAGCGAATGTTTCTTTAGCTAACAATGTGTTCATCGCGCTCATACGCCCAAACTCCTCGTGGCGCATAGCACTTCTTCTGGTGTTGTAAGACCTTTGGCAACTTTTTCTAAACCATCAACCCGTAATGAGGCGTGACTTGTCAGTGCACGAAGTTCTTGCAAGGAAGCACCACGACCAATCGATTCAAGCAATTCGTTTGTTGGAATAAGCAATTCAAAAATGCCAATTCGTCCAGCAAATCCAGTGCCGCGGCAACGGTTGCAACCAGCACCTACATAATAATCTCCGCCACCGCACGCATTTCGGACAGCATCATCGCCTTCCCAAGCAGTTTTGCAATGAGGGCAAATTTTTCGTACAAGGCGCTGCGCAAGCACTCCGCGAACTGTTGCTGCAACAAGGTATGGTTCAATACCAAGATTAACTAACCGAGTTACCGCGGAAATTGAATCGTTTGTGTGCAATGTCGAGAAAACAAGGTGGCCAGTCAGTGCCGCTTGTGAAACGATTGCAGCGGTATCCGAATCCCGAACTTCACCCACCATCAATACATCTGGGTCTTGGCGAAGCATTGATCGCAAGGCAGTTGAGAAAGTAAAACCAGCACGTTCGTTGATTTGCGATTGATTGATCCCACGAATTTGCGCTTCGATTGGATCTTCAATCGTTGCAACATTTATCTCATCCGTATCAAGTTGCGAGAGCACTGAATAGAGTGTGGTTGATTTACCTGAGCCAGTTGGACCTGTCACAAGGACAACACCGTTTGGTTGCTCAACGACGCTTTTCCAATCAATGAGCATTTGTTCATTGAACCCCAAACTATCAAGGGACAATCGGTTGTTCTTGCTATCAATAATTCGCAAGACAACGATTTCACCGTACTTACTTGGCATCGTTGACACCCGCAAGTCGATTGGACGACCATCCATCATGACATTGAAGTCGCCATCTTGAGGAAGTCGACGTTCAGAGATGTCGAGGTTCGCCATAATTTTGATACGACTCGCAATTGCTTGTTGCATTTTATACGGCGGTTGAATTTTTTCGTATAGTTTTCCATCTACGCGGTACCGGACGCGAAGTAGATGGTCATCTGGTTCGATATGAATATCAGACGCGCCCTCTTGTACAGCAGAGTAAATCAAGAAATTCACAAGTTTGACAACAGGGCCATGTCCAGCATCTTCTTCAAGATCAGCAAGCTCCGTCGAAACTTGTTCAATGACGGCGAAGTCGTGTTCGTCGATGTCTTCGTAGATTTCATCAATGACAAATACATTTGCTGCAGGAAGGTACGATTTATGTGCAGATTCAATATCCTGTGCAGTAGCTGCAACTATTTGCGTGCGGTGCCCTGTTCGTCGTTCAATTTCTTCAAGTAAATATAAGTTTGCTGGCTCACTCACAGCAACCGTGAGCACTCCGCGCACAAGGAACATCGGCAGGACGCCATGCTCTTCCAAAAAATCGCGTGGCAATACTTCAATAACTTTAGGATCAGCAAGACGCGCAGTATCCGAAGCAAATGGAATGCCGTACGCTTCTGCAAGTGTTTCTAAAACCGTACGGTCATCAACTAAACCCATCTCAACAAGAACTTCACCGATCAATTTACGTTGTTCGCATGACTGTTGTTGTTCGAGCGCACTTTCGAGTTGTTCTGCCGATACTACACCACGACGCAATAACAATTGACCAAGCGGTGCTTGGGCGGTCAATGCTGAAGGTATAGTGTCTTGTTGATGCTTCATAACTAGTTAGGCAAAACTCCGTGCTGCTTGTTCTACTGTTTCGTGGCTGCTAAAAACGCGGTTTAAACGTGTCAATTCAAAAACGCGTTCAAGCGCTTCTGGAACGGATGCGAAACGTAGTTTGTTTCCCGCTCTAATTAGTTCATCGGATAGCCAAAGAAGCGACTCAAGTCCTACCGAGTCAATTAATCCTAAACTTGTGCAATCGATAATCACATTTGTACTGAAATTCTCCACTGTTTCTCGAACTTCACGTTGAAAATAATCGCTGTCATCGACTGTTAAATTACCTGTAATGCAGATTACTGTTGCTGCACGATGTGCTTCTGAAGTCAAATTCATGATGAACTCCTTTGATCAGTTATAGGACGAGGACTTTTGGGTTCAGTCTCGGCAGAAGCACGACCTGCTTGGTGATCAATCATGAGTTGTTCCCACTTTGAAAAATCAAGTTCAAAAAAGTGCTCTGCAAGTTCAGGATCAAATTGTGAACCAACAACTCGCCTCATTTCATCAAGCACAGCATCACGATTCATTGCATGCCGATACGTCCTACTTGATGACATCGCGTCAAAGGTGTCTGCAAGTGAAATCATACGCGCAACCAGCGGAATGTCGCTTCCTGCAATACCGTGAGGATAGCCACCGCCTGCATATTTTTCATGATGATGCAATACACCGCCAAGGATATCTTCTAATTGCGGTATGTCTTTTAAAATCTTCGCGCCGATTTCTGGATGCTTTTGAATTTCTTCAAACTCTGCACTTGTTAAACCACCCTGCTTCATAAGCACATGTTCGGGAACACCAATTTTACCAATATCGTGCACAAGTCCAGCAATTCGAAAACGGTCGACTTGATCTGCATCAAGGCCTGCTTTTTCTGCAAGTTGCGCGGTTAATAATGCCACCCGTTGAGAATGACCACAGGTGTACTTATCTTTCGCATCAATTGAAGCAGTTAATGCTTCAAGCGTTCCTAAGAACGTAGCGCTCAAGTCTTCATATAAAAGCGCATTTTCAAGGAAAATTGCGATTTGCGCAGCTGTCGCTGATAGAAGTTTGCTGTCTACGGAAGACGCTTCCGGATCTGCACCCAATTTATTCGCTGCAACAAGTACGCCAATTACATTTCCTTCACTCATGATTGGCTCAATAATTGTCGCTTGCCCTAGTGCATTTGCAACAGAATCGTTGCCAGTTGAAATAATAGGCTTACTCGTCATTTCGCAAGTAACGGCATGCACGATTGGTGCGCAATCGTTTGGAGCATCGCCAGCAAAAAGAAGCTCACTACCAATCCGTGGCAATCGATTGCCAACTCGAAGTTGCACGCCAATCCATTCGTATGGAAGTGTTTGCAACAGCTCATTGCATGCAAGTTCAACGAATCGCTTTGGGTGATTGACTGAATGCATGCTGCCTGTGATGGTGTACAACAAATTTATTTCTTCGTATGAATCAGCAAGTTCTTGACCAACTGAATCCATAGTGTTTTGGTTTGTATCGCTTGTCGCCTGCGCATTCCATGCAAATTGGAACATGGATGCAATTCGTTGCACATCATGCGTTGCAATTGGCGAAAGAGACAGGAGCATGTCACGAACAACCGTCGTGTCCGCACCACTCGCCTGGCACAAGGCGTGAAGGTATTCACTCGTACATAGTGGCTCTGTTACGAATACTCCAACGGTGTAGCCACCTTCTCGACGGCTATTCATTTTTCGTAATGGAACAAACCATAGGCCTTGAAATGCCTCGACTGCTTGCAAATCATCTTGGGAATTCCAAGTTATGCAACCTGTATTCAATGCAATTCGAACAAGCGGGGATGCGCTGAGCAAATCAATAAACCAATCAGCCTGTTCACTTGGAATGAGTTTTCCTTTTGCATCGCAATGCAAAAGAACAACACCTGAATTTTGTGCTAATCGCTCAAAAGGTGTGCAATTGTTGCTGCTTGTTGATGGAATGTTTTTTATATTCACGCTGCATCTCTGCTTTCAACTGTTCTTCCTTGCACGCCAATAAGTAATTGTGCGCACAATTCAGCAATTCCACGAGGGCTAAACGGCTTACTTATTACCTTACAAACGTTGGGGATCTCTGTGTCGCTTGATTCAAGTGTATGCCCACGAGCGGTGAGTACAACCACTGGAATGTGCGATGTCGCACTATTGGAATATAAGGCATGCGCAAACTCAAGGCCGTTCATGTACGGCATCTGCACATCTGTAATTACAAGATCCGGTAGATTCTTCTTCACTTGATGCAGTGCATCTTCTCCATCGACCGCTGTTGAAATTATGTAGCCACAATTTCGTAACTTCAGGGAAAGCACTTGCAAGATATGCGCTTCGTCATCAACTATTAATATGGAATGTCTCGTCGTCATGCTGCCTTTCGCTGACCTCGTTCTGCTGGAATTGAAAACCAGAACTTTGAGCCCATGCCCAATGTTGATTTCAAACCAATTTGTCCACTATGAAGTGTTTCGATGATGTGTTGACATAAATTCAACCCAAGACCTGTGCCCTTGGCAACATTTCGATAATTTTCAATTCGGTAAAACTTATCAAATACTTTTGAAGTTTGATCTGGCGCGATACCTAAGCCCGTGTCGGACACAGAAAAATGCAGGCTTCGCGTCAGGTTGTCTGTGTCTGCGGATACAGTAATTCGGCCGCCTTCTGGTGTGTACTTGATTGCATTCGAGAGCAAGTTCACAATGACTTGGTACAGCATGTCTCCGTCACCGACAACAGACAAGTCAACCTCTGCAAGCTGAATATGAATATCAAGACTCTTTTCCTTGGCTTGCGGTTTCATGTTTGTCACAGCTCGTTCGACAAGCTCATCGAAATCCACCGACACTCGATCAATATACATTAACCCAGCTTCGATTTGACTGATGTTCAACAAGTTGTCAATCATGCGTTGAAGTCGTTTTGTTTCAGTTGAAATAACACTATAAAAATCTTGACGCGTAGTTTCATCTTTTGCATCGCCATCTTCAAGCATCTCAATATATGCCGCAATGGAGGACAAAGGCGTCCGTAATTCGTGGCTTGCCTTTGACACAAAATCGCTTTTTAATCGTGCGATTTCTCGTTCTCGTGACAAATCTCGCAACACAGTAACTACAGCATGCATTGCTTCGTCTGGATGACCCACTGATTGAAGGTGCACTTCATAAGCAACCGTTTCGTCATTGTTTTTGATTTCTTGTTCGTACTGCCGACCTTCTTTTGGAAGCCCACTTCGTGCATCCGAAATTGTTGCAATGAGTTGATGATCCATAATAACATCCGCAAGTGGCTTGCCCGCTGCCTCGCTCGAACTTACTAAAAGCAAGCCAGAAGCGCCGTCGTTTGCATGGAGCACTTCGCCGTGCGCATCAATAACAATCACGGCATCTCGCAAAACATCAAACACTGCTTCAACTTGACGACGACGGGTTCGGTCAATGCAACCATGTATTTTTGCGGAATCAAGCGAACCCTGTGCTTCTTCTGATTCACTCTTTGCTGTTTGCATTGCAGAAATTGCTTCTGCTTCTCGTGCCTTCCATTTCAATGCAACAATCACTGCAACAATCGCCGTGAGCGTTGTTACTGTTAGTATTGAGATGAAGGTTGGATCTGTGTACACGGCGTGCCTTTGCTTGGTTGTTCCCAAGCAGTGGCAGACGGCTACGGTGCAAGGGGGGAATCTTGAGTCACATGCACAATGGGTTGGCTTTCCTGGCCCAATATAAACGGATGCGTCTCAGTTTCACCTTCGACCGAATTTGTCGTCATATTCTGTGTAACTGTACTTTCTGCATGTAATTTTGCACTATTTGCGTGTGTTTGTAGAAGCAGAGCAATTAATTCATCTGTGTTATCGGACTGTACTTTTGCAAGTAGTTTTTTGCCTTGCTCAAGGTCCCCTTTTCGCATTGAGACAATCCCTTCAAAAAGCGGGCCCTCGTGCAAATCTGGATTCAATGCCCTAATTTTCTTGCCGCAAGTGGCGACGCGTTCATAGTCTTCCATCTGCCAAGCGATATAGCCAAGATCAATCCAAGCCCCTGCATCATCTGGCGTCTGCCGTGTGACTTTCAAGCAAATATCTCTGCCTTGAATTGCACGTCCAGTAGCCGCTAAGCATTTTCCTTTCAATCGCTGAAACGTAAAAGAAACCTCTTGTTTCTCCTGCAACTGCGAAATGGTGAACAGGCAGTCGGTGTAATCACCAGCACTGAACTGGGCCGTCACGAGCAATGTCAACACTTCTGCGTCATCGTTCCCGAGCAACTGCGAATCTGCTAGAAAAATTGCTGCTTCTTTTGGGTTGCCGTTCCGTAAATGAATGTGTCCAAGCAACGCTGCCACAGCTGGCTGATGTTGAAATTCCTTGCCTGCATCTTGCAACAATGCAATGGCTTCTATCAACTCGCCAAGCGCAACGTGCGATTCTGCTGCGGCTAATAAATATTGTGGATGTGTCGCATTGTTTTCCATTGCCATCTTATAACAAGCGAGTGCTTCGGAATCCTCTGACCATCGTTGGTGCAAAACGCCAAGAAAATAATGCGGCTCGGCTACGTTTGGATTGATGTCAATGGAACGAACAAACGCTTTACTCGCTGAGTCTAGCCGATGTTGCTCCATCAAAATTCGCCCGCGAAGCAAATGGTATTCTGCGTTTCCTTCGTACCGTGCAATTGCTGCATCAATAGTTCCTAATGCCGCTTTAAGTTGGCCAACTTCAAACTGCTGCATTGCTTGTTGCGCAGCAAGATCAGCATTCACGGCGTCCATACGGTTGTGCGCATTCACACGAGCAATTTTGCCTTGCTTCGTTGGTCCACCACATCCAACGCATAAACAAAGACCAAGAAGAATAAAACATCGCTTCATTGGAGCACCTCCGCTTTGGCTTGCACAGCTTGTGTTTCTCGTTGCAAAAGTTCACGAATCAAATCGCGCTCCCACACTGATTCTTGTTCATTTGTTATACGCTCTCGCAAACGAATCATTTCTGGTTGTCCATGCGTACTTCGCAGCGACAAGTTCGACCAATACAACGCATTGTCTAAATCGCCCACTCGATAAGCGTTCAGTGCGTCTCTGTTGTAGTTTGCCGTAATTTGTGCCCGACTAAATGGCAGAAGTCCTGCTCTTGCACCAACCCGTACTGACTCAACAATTTCCAGTGAATCTCTGCCTGCTTCCCATAATCGCTCATCTGGGATAATGGTTGGCGTGAGCAAAAATATTATTTCTTCTTTCTCAATTGTGTCGTCCTGCCCACGGAATGCGTTGCCAATAATCGGAATGTCTCCAAGGAATGGAACTTGATTACGCGAAATTCGCGTTGTCTCACGAAAGAGCCCGCCAAGGATAATGGTCTCACCGCTTCGGCAACGAATGTTTGTCATAATTTGCTGAGTAATTTCATCCGGGACTGATTGCCCGCCGTCTGGTCGCAATGTTGCAGACGAAACATTTGGATGCAACTCCAGTCGAATCATGCCGTCCGGTGAAATGAACGGTCGGAATACAAGTTGTATACCCGTATCTAAAAACTCCACTGTTTGCGTTGTGCTGGTATCTGTTTGGGTTGAGGACAAATACCCAATCCTTGTACCGATGAGAACTTCTGCGCGCTGTCTGTTCAAGCAAGTGATTCGTGGCCGTGCCAACACGGTTGTATCCACAACTTGATCGAGCACTTTTAAGAAAGCGCCAACATGATCTTTAATTATCCCTGCTTTTAAACCACCTGAAAATGCAGACGAATCGGTCCTGCCAACACCAGAAGAAACGCCTTCAATATTTGTATCCCCAAACGCACCCGTTATAACATCTTGGGCCGCGGCAAGTGGACCACCGACAATACCGCCGATTTGAATGTTTGAAAGTGCCGTAAAATCTACACCAAACTCATTATCTTCCGTCACTTTAGTTTGAACAACGGTTGCTTCAACAATAACTTGAGTAGGCGGAGTGTCGAGCTCTGTCAATAATTTTGCGATTGTTTCAAGGTTCTCTGGATAATCATTAATAACTAACTTGCTTGACCAAGCGTAACTGTCCCCGCCGCCATCCTTCAAAGAAGGCTGGAATCCGGCTTCAACATCGCCTCTAAATGCGGCTTTACCTTCGTCGGACAAAAGGGGCTTAGCAAATTCATTTGCATCCACAGCTGATAAATATTGCAGTTTGTAAATGCGACTTTCTGTTTTTCGCCTTGCTTTCTCAATAGTGTCGAGTTCTTCAAGTGTATAGACATACACAAAGTTTCCCTCTTCAATATACCCAAAACCATTTACGCGCAGCACTGCATCGAGTGCCTCATTAAAAGTCACGTCATAAAGATTCGCTGAAACGGCACCCGTGACATTGTTTGAAGCAATGATGTTTTTTCGGCTTTGAATTGCAAGCATTTCAAGCACTTGGACCACCTCTGTTTCATTCACGACGAGGTCAACCGTGCCGAACTCATCCATGACAACTTCTTGACTGATTTTCTCTTGCGCTTGCGAGAATGCGGTGATTGCGAGAAAGGTTAGTACAAATACATAGTGGGTATGTTTCACGGGTGCGTCTCCATAAACGCGCACCCGTCAACATTAGTGGCGAAGGGGCGCTATTGTCAATTCATATCGGCGCTCTCCAGCCGAAATGATGACCGAACGCCCGGATAAATCAGTAAGGCGCAGAGGATTAGGAACATTCTGCGTAACCACAACCTCGCCCTTTTGAATAACTCTTCCGTTAATCATTGCCATCTCACCCATGATTGCTTCAAGGTGAAGACCCGCAATAAGGGCTTGTTCTGATTTAATCGTATTTTTAGCATATTGAAGCGTTGTATTATCAGTCATAGCGTGTGTGGATGGGTATGCCGAGGCACTGATCAAAAACGGGTTCTTGCTTGGTATTGACTCAAGGATGACTGGAACTGCCACTTTATCAGAACTTGCAAGGATTACCGATGCCGTCTCTGCAACTGTGTCTGCAACTGCGGTACGAGGCGGCCGCGCAATCACTATGATCCGAGCCCAAAGAAGTAAACCGACAAACAACAGCGTGCAAAACAAGCTGAAGCGCCTGCTGTCTGCAGTCAAACGTCGCCATATTCTGTTCATTTTTTTATTCATTTCGAGAAATCTCCGTCGTCATACATTGCATGTAATCCGATTGATGCTTCAAGTACAGGGGATTCACTTGCGCTATCGGATTCACTAGAAGAAATACGTAAAGATGAAATCCGGATCAGGCGGTTCATCGATTCTACATTTTGAACAACAGAAAATATTGCGTCAAAATCAGCATGCAGCGTAACTGCAAGCGGCTGAATGATAAAACCATTTTCTTGTTGCAACTTTGAAGATGTTGCGCCTGCAGTAAAACTTTGATCCAGCACATGGTGCCCATCCACCTCGAGTGAAAGCGCTCGTACTATTTCTGCCGTGTCTGGGGAATCTGGCACGAGCTTGCATTCAGCGACCACTTGTGATTCCATAAACAGGAAGTCTGTGTATATTTGTTCGACCTCAACCTGCCGCCGTTCCAATTGCGCTACCCGTGCTTCTAATTCAAGTGCACCTTTAGATGCATATTGCGAACTTTTATAATTTGGCAAGATGAAAAAACAAACAAAAAGCACCGTTAAAATAAACGTGCAAAATAACATCCAGCGTTCTCTTGATGCAGTCATTCTTCACCTCCAACCATAGCCATGTGGGAAATTTCCCAATCGCTTTCCAAATCAATCAGAAAACTTACTCTAAATGATCGTGCGCGCACGCCGCGAACGATTTTTGATTTACTGAAATCCATACTGACTGAACTAAACGGTTCTTGATCTTGCAATACCGATACCAGCGAAGCTATCGTTTCATCTGTTGCGGCAAAGCCACCTATTCGGCCACTAATTCCTTTGCCGTCTTCGGTTTGCACAATATCAAGAGAAATATCTTCAAGAGTCATGGATGCTGGAAGCATGTTTGTTAACGTTGCAACAATATCTCCCATAGAAAAAACTACTTTTTCGTTGTTGTATCGTTCAATGAATGCTTCTAATCGCGCTTTGCGTAATTCTAAAGAAGTAGCATCAACTTCTAATGCCAACGCACTGTTTGCGCGTGATTGCGCAACAACGAGATGTTCCACAGCAGAGTTCATG
>CAWLAZ010000034.1:0-10898 GCA_963854955.1 Phycisphaerae bacterium
ACTTGTTGCAAACTCAAGCGCTTTACGAAACTCCATTGTTTGTAATACAAGATCACCAATCGATTGTGCTTCAGCTGCCGAAAAAAGGTGAAGGCTTACATTAATGCCAGCCAGTTCCATGAAATCTGAAGACATCGACTCATACAGTTTTGCAAGTTCATGCGCCTTTACAATATCTTTGTCTATCATCGCTTGATTAAATTTCAACACTGTGATTTTCGAAAGATCAACACCTAGACCCTCCGCTATCAATTGGTATTTTTTACTGTACTCGAATGCTTTGGTTGAAGTTTCTGCAGCTTTCACTGATTCTTCTTCATCACCTGCCTTGCGCCACCTAGCCGAAATATTACCTTGTTCAATTCCCATTGCAAAAAGATCCAACGCAATTTTTTCTGCTTGCTCTGCCTCAGTCAAATTTCCCGCTTGCACAATACCAATTACAGTCTCTACTCTGCCATCATTTTGCATCGCAATCAATCTATTTTTCAATTGCTTCGAGTCTGGGTTTAATTCGATAGCAACCTTTTGGTTCTCAATGGCACTATCGGTTTCGCCCATATCCATATAGAGTTTTGAAACCGCCGCGTATAATCGCCAATTTGGTGGATCTGTCGCCTCAATAGTTTCCAAGAGCATATCAACAGCTTTTTGACTTTCCCCAAGCATAAACACTCGTTCTGCAGAAGCAATCGCTGCAAGCGTCGCATCTGTAAAAACGGTGTCCTGACTAACCGAATCGCGCATTACTAAAAAATCTAATAACTCTGCAACTTCCTCAACTTCTCGCGCCGTCTTTGGAAGCAGTGAAAGTGTTTGTTGTGCAGCGAACGAGTTATTCATCTGCATTTCTAATCTTGCTTTCATGAGATAGTTTGCCAAGTTTCCTGGCTCTATATCAATCGCCTCTTTCAATCTAATTGCAGCCAAACCCTTTGCGCCCGTTTCGCCCAGAGCAATTGCAACATAACGAAGTTGCTGCGCTGTTGGTGCGGGCATTCTTGAAACTACTTCTTCTAATTTCTTTGCGGCAACTGAATAGTCTAGCTCTGCTATTGCAATAATGCCATCAGCATACAAAAGAGCGAGATTCGTTTTTTCATGAGAAACAAAATCTGCAAGTATTTCTCTATTACTCTTTGCTTCTTCAATATATTCTGCTCGTTCAATTTCCTCTTCCGATGCTATCGCTTGTTGCACTGGTAACTCGACAAGCATCAGAGCCGCTGGCACTCTCATGGTAAACTGTTCAATCGATTCAAAACCGACTGTTTGCTGAGGTGCCTCGACAAT
This sequence comes from Phycisphaerae bacterium, assembly GCA_963854955.1. Classification (GTDB taxonomy): domain Bacteria; phylum Planctomycetota; class Phycisphaerae; order Phycisphaerales; family SM1A02. The sequence continues at coordinate 1,294 of CAWLAZ010000034.1, forward strand.
AATCAACGCTTCAGCCCTTGCTTCATCGAGCAACTGCTCATTGCTCAACACCGATGCAAACAAGAACCTTCGACTGTAATCTTTTGGGTATAGCGAAACATGTTTTTGCAAAAGTGTAATCGCAATAGCTGGACCTTCCTCCGTTGCATTCAACAGCAAGCTAACTATTTCTCGTATCCGCTCAGCATATTCCGTTGGATCAAAAATTGAGACTAAAGCGCTCTGCGCCTCAACAACAGCAAGTTCTGCTGCGTCAATTTGTTCTTGGGTTACTGAAGCGGAATCTGCAAATCGCTTCTGCTTTAATTGTCCACGTTGCAACAACATTTCCCTGAAATACGTTATTGCAACATCAAAACTATCCGGAGCAACCTCATGCGCTCTCTTCAACGTTTCATCTGCAAGAAGACGATTTACTTTTGATTGTTTTGTTTTCCCCTCAGCACTTAATCGATAATACAGCGCCATGCGTCCATGGGCGAGTGCTGCCCAAGCGACAGCATTGCCGGGATCGCTTTCGAGTACAAGTTCTAATTCATCTTCACCAGGAAAACGGACATTCCCTTCGCTATCGTAGGTTTCTGTCAGCATTGCATCCTCAATCCGAAGCGAAGAAATTCCAAGGTACAACACAAGTTCGTGCCTGCGCGGATCATCCAAAGCAATCTGATCTAATCCATTTTTTGCCACTGATTTAAGTCGTTTCCAATAATTTACATTACCCGATTTACGTGCTGTTTTATACATTTCGTCAACCACAGCAAGGTGCATGTTGATATTACTTGGGCTGTAGCGAGCTCCATGAAGGAGCGTCGTGATGTAACTATCATAAAAAGCACTTGCTTCTTCTTGGGTCATTGGCGTTATATGCAATAAGGCATCCTGTAACTTTTGCAAATGCCCAAGATTACTTGGCTCTTTACTCGCTGCACGCCCGTAGGACTTGTACGCTTTTCGAAACTTGCCTTCGACCATGTACGCGTCAGCAATTGCTATATTCCTGCTTGCACTCTTGAAATTCATATAGAACATCCCCGCAAGTGCTCCACCGCCAATAATTGCGGCAACTATAAGAATAGTGATAAGTTTCTTGTTTGCCCTGCTCCCCTTTGCAACGCTTTTTCGTTTCTTCTCAGAGTGAATTGACTTATATTTTTTCTTTGCCATTTGGTCAAAATTCCTAATTAGTGCACTTTACTCAGTGTTTTTTTCTTGAGCGACTTCTGCCCAATCGGGGAGGCATCGCATAATTTCGGGTAGTGCCTTCGATAAAAAATCCGAAGCGAGGTCATTAAATTGTTCCATCGTGAATTGCCTACCGCCGCGTGTAGTAAACTGGATTTTGCAATAATAAGCAAATTTTTCTGACGGGTCAAAAGCGATCATTCGAATTCGTTCCGGATACGCTGTTGTTTTTCCGTTTGCAACGAATAGATACCCTGCGAATATGTGTTCGTCACCGAGTTTAGGGTGACTAAATTCGGTTGAACGTAATTCAAAATCCCCAAGAGGAAGCCGAATGATTTCCATTGTTTCTCGAAGTGTGTCCCAGTGTTCAACAACAGGATAGGGTACGCCGTCAAGCTTTTCTGCTTCATCTTCACCCCAAGCGGAGGTATCAATTGCCATAGGAAGTGTTACTGGCTCCGCCGTTAATGGGACATAACCACCAGCGACCATGCATCTATCTGGGACGTGTGGGACTGCATCTACTTGCCCAGTGTAATATGCCAGGTGCAATTGAATTGGCAGGTCAGTGGCGCCATCCTTCACATAGGCGCGTGTTAAATACAAATCTGTGCCAAGTGCCTCTACGCCCGATGCATCAAATCGTGCATCTTCGCCGATTCGTTTCCAATCGCCAAATGTCGAAGGAAGCACTGAAAAATCTTTTCGAGGATACACAGGAACCTTCTTCAGATACACATTCAAGGCGCCTACGCCTATTTGCAACGCAACAGCAGAAAACGAAAGAATCAAGACTGCCATCACAAACCCCTTAGTCGCAGAACCGTTGAATCGAATCGTTGACATCTCTTCGTCATCATCTGTAACTAACTCTTCTTCAATCACAAGGTTTTTTAAAATCCAAACAATCCCAAGATAAATCAAGAATGCAGGAATCAACCAGAGGGTGCCCACGAATGTATGAAAATCGCCAGAAGAAAATCCGCTGTCTGCAATACTAAGTAAACCAAGCGACATAACTCGAAGAATATTTACAAAAACGGCTGTAGGCAATGCAAGCACTACAAGTGTTATCCGTTGCCAAATGTGCGGTAAACCTTTATACGCCATCGCAACTCCAAGCGCTAAAAACGCCATGAGCATTCGCATTCCAGAGCACGCTTCTGCGATGTTAAGTGGATAGGAAACATCGTTGTAAAAAATTTCAAGCGTGTTTCCAGCTCGAGTCACATCTAAACCCAAAAGTGTAAGCCCGTAGAACGAACCAATAGAAGCAATGTCTTGCAATTTAAATGTAACTATTTCCATAAAACGGTCAGAAATAGATTGCCCAAAAACAAACAAATACAATAAGGGGAACCAGAGGTAGCGCATGGAACGCCAACCAAACAAATACAGGAATATTCCCGTGATTGACACCGCGACACCAAAACCCATCAAGTTGTGGTGATGCAATGCCGCAGGACCAAGGGCACAGATTGAATACCAAGCCAGCCCAACCAACAACACCAAAATGCCTGATTTTGCATGAGTAAACGGTTCACTAAGCAATGCGCCTCTGCAAAGCCAAATAAAGTACCCCGATATAAATGGAATTATGAGCGTGTGTCCCCAGTCGGCCTGCTGTTGCACAGCAAACATCACCTGTCTTTGTAGAAAGTCCCAAAAAATCCACGCAAACGCCATAAAAATGACTATTGACCAAAACAATAGTCTTTGCGGAGGACATTCCTCAGCTGTTTGCATTTTTACTGTGCTCGACATGGTTCTCTATAATCGGTCATGATTCACGTGCTCTGTATAGTAAAGATGGGCATTCTCACCTGCTCGCCTTCAGATCTAAACAATACGCAAACATCATGCGTATAGTTCAACTATTACACGGATACTGGATCCTGATTAATTTCTACTTTACGGTGGACTTCCAAAGACATCGGTGCCAAAGTTGCGATCAAGAAGGAACCCGAATCCATACGTAGCTCTAAATCCGTTTCTGATAATCGCCATTGGAGTTGCTCCCCAATTCGTACCAATGCTGATGTGGTCATTAGGCTTTAAGAAAATATCGGGCTCTGTTCGCTGAAGAATCGCTGCGTAATTTAATGTGACCGTTGCTTGAACATCGCCAAAACGGCGGGTCAAACTGATTTTTTCTGGTACGGCAATTGGTCCCAAATCACCCGCTGATGTAATGAATTCAGAGAGCGTGATTTTCTTTCCTGACCGTGGATAGTCGTACACACCAGGGCGGCCAATCTCGCCGCGGATATAAAGATTACCCAGCGGCACTCCCTTTACATACACGCGATCTTTAGGTCGAATAACTATGTTGTATGAACTGTCGCCTTGTTCAAGAAGGCCCCAAGGAATTTTTATAATTCTTTCCAATACAACTGGCTCGTCCGAAGCGCTTCTTTGAGTCGCAACTTTTGAATCATCCCGAGTTCTTTTTGGGTCAACACTTACTGGTTCCCACGAATCACTTTCTGAAACATAAATAAATGCTGTTCCAGTAGGAGCTGAGGATACAGGCGCGATAAGCTCATCTACATCCACTGGTAATTTAGGCCGTTGGTACGCTTGCGCACCTGTACGTCTCGAAGGGACAAGATCATCAATATCAATCAATTCTGGAGCACCCGTTTGAATAATACCAGGGGAAACGTTGTGTTTTGTGCCTACGGTGTTGTCGCCAATGTCAAGTTGATTTATGAGGTCATCGATGCTTGCATTCGAATTTTCAGTGGGAGACACCACTTCCTTCTGCGGCACCACGGTATCTTCACCAACATTTAACTGTTGAATAAGATCTTCGATATTCGTATTTGTTTTTGGAGTTGGAGTTACTGAAGATGTACTGGGGCTTTGCTTCAACGTACCCTGAAGCGTCTCCCCAATATTTTTCACAGCGTTATCTTTATTCCAAGAAGGCAACACGGTGTCACTTATTTCAAGTTGACGAATCACATAAATATCTTGTGTTGACTGCGGCACGCCTCCTGCTAGCGCAAGCACTTCAACCAATCGCAAATCTGGATTGTGCAAGGTGAAGACACCCCAACGTGCAAGTCCGCCGTAGACAGTATACGTCAATGCTGTTTGATCGATAACTTCAAGCTGCGCACTCGGATGGGTCATAACGCTTTTGCCAAGTTCGCGGATAATTAAATCTTGTGCGCCTTGCACTGTCAGACCTGCAACGAGCACGTTCCCCAGTTCGGGGACACGAAAATAACCCGTTATGTCAACTCGACGAGTTACAGGATGATGTTGGTTGGTTTGATACAAACCAAAAATTTTCAACTCAAGCACATCGCCAGGATGAATTTTGTATGCCAAATCTGAAGGCATTAAATCCAACGCTGTTACCTTAGAATATTTAGGCCATATCTCTGGCTCTTCGATGATGTCAATTCTGTCAAGGATTGGAATAGTCGTTGGCGTTGGTTTGTAATATCCCTGCGCTCCGGGATCGCCCATCCAAGCATTAGAATTACAGCCAAGTTGGGTAAAACCAACAAAAAACCCCAGACAAACAGCGAGGAGTGTCTTTGCGCAGCGGGTTACTTCTATCTTTTTCCAGTCAATCAAGGTCATACCTTCTTGTGTTCAATAATCCAACATACAGCCCCCACATAAGTAATATGCGGGATGGTATCGGACTTCATCGACCGATGCAGGGCACAAAGTTGAACGATTACTTTCAGCTAAGTTTGATAGAATATATACCTCGTGCGTTCATCCACTCCATCTTCATCGCCTCGGCATCCCAGACCACTTGGTGGGGATACGGCACGCAGTACGAGACGTTCGGTTGCTGTGGATTTGAGCTCCCGAATACTCAATAACGATGATAGATCGCAATCATTAATGATGCAAAAAAAACCCTCGTGGATTCGTGCTCAGATTCCAGGCGGTGATGCGTACGTTGCTATGCGCGAGAATATGAAAAAACACAACCTACACACCGTCTGCCAAGAGGCCTCTTGCCCAAATATAGGCGACTGTTGGACCCGCGGTACCGCGACAATCATGATTCTTGGAGATACGTGCACACGGTCTTGTGGTTTCTGCAATGTAAAAACAGGCAGACCAAAGCCCCCTGACTATGACGAGCCAGAAAATGTAGGTAAATCTATTGCTTTAATGGGGTTACGACACATTGTCATTACATGTGTTGACCGAGACGATTTGCCTGATGGCGGCGCACAAATTTGGGCTGAAACCATAGATGCCGTGCACGCTCGCGCGCCTGAAACATCTGTTGAAGCGCTTATTGGCGATTTCAAAGGCGATAATAGTGATTTAACCACAGTTATTCAGTCAAAACCTGAAATACTTGCCCATAACCTTGAAACAGTACCTCGAATGCACGGTGCCGTCCGTCCACAGGCAACCTATGACCGTTCCATGCAAGTGCTTCAGCGTATTTCTGATGCAGGCCTTGTTACAAAAACGGGGATAATGGTCGGCATTGGGGAAAAAGACGAAGAAGTGTTTGCCATGCTTGCTGATATCCGAGAAAAGACGAACACTGAAATTATTACCATTGGCCAGTATCTGCAACCAAGCAGAAATCACCTCCCAATTGATCGCTGGGTGCATCCAGACACATTTGCTCTGTATAAAGAAGAAGGCCTCAAAGTTGGCTTTCGAGTCGTAGAATCTGGCCCTTTAGTCCGAAGTTCATACCACGCTGAAGAGCAAGTACGAGCATTTGAACAAAATCGTAAGTAAATCTACTGTAAGTAGTTAAGTCGGCATCAAAACCGGCCGATTCCTGCTTTATGATTCACGATTCAAACATCAGCGCTGGCAATTCCACCACAAATGATAATCGACGAGATAAGACACGGACAGAATACAGCGGTGAAGCTGTACTTCGTTGGAGTCACGATTTTGATACGCCTGTTCGATACCGAGTTGTTGATCGAAGCGAAGGCGGCATGCGAATTGTCTCCCAATTCCCGCTTTCTGAGGGCATGACTGGCATTGTTACACGTTATTTACCTGAAGGCACTCCAGTGCATCAACCAATGATGGTTGCATGGAGCAGCACTACCGCAGATGACGACGGCTACCATTGCGGCGTCTGGTTCTTTGGCAGTTGATAAAACAATAATTAACTTACTAATACAATACGTCTTATAAAGCGTCACAAACAATAAAGTAAATTCCATTGCGATTGTTTGTATACCCAAACAGTATTGGGCATTCAAGAAAAAGGGGTATGTATCACAAGCGAATTGCTCTCGCACACAAGCATGCGCCTTTTTGAGGTGTTTTTTGCTTTATGTATATACCACTGCTCCTAAGGAGACTTTAGGCGTAAACGCCGCAAGCCCACGCTTGTGGCGTGGGCTTGCGGGGGAGAGAAAAAAGAAAGAGAGAGAAAAAGAGTTTTAGTAAGGGCGGCATCCTTGCCACCAACAAGACAACTCTGCAGAACCACCATCCTTTCGCTCTCTTGCCGCTTTTTTACTTTTTGTTTTTTTGAATGAAAACGAACCACAACCACCTTGTCTTCCGTAGACCCAGCGGAGTGCTGGGCTCATAACAAGACAGGAAGTCGCCCATGATCGCCGACACATCACCAATTGGCCATATAGGTCCAAAATCGTTACCAACGAACAAAACAAGCAAACTTCGGTTGCAAACCGACCAAATCAACGACAAGCTTGGAACATTTTTTTCCAACATGTCGTGGACAGACCGGCAAGTGCTTGCATTGCATTTTGCGGAACGTCTATCTCCGTGGGAAATTCATGTTGTACTCAACATGAGTATGAGCGATGTTCTCTGCAGAATTCAAAACTTGCGTAAAATCGCTCGTCAATCCATGCGTGGATCACGCGGTTGTTCTGCGCCAAAACTATCTTTAAAATAATTGCTTGCCAAGGCGACGTATATTGAACAAGTACAAACTCGCCTTGAAACAGCATACGCAATAAGTGCGCCTGCCAACATGGGCAACGTTGCGTGCACGGTGTCTGTCATCTCCACCATAATGATAACTGCCGTCATAGGGCTTTGCACAACACCTGCAAAAAAACAAGCCATAGCAACCATCATGATTATTTTTGGATCAACACTTGCGCCCCATTCAAATTGGTGCGCCGCATGAGCTATCCACTGACCAAACCCAGCACCCGCCGAAAGTGAAGGGTCAAACAACCCGCCCGGTATCCCACTAAGCAACGTTAGTGCTGTTGCTGCTAAACGAAGTGGCGCGTAATGCCACTCCATTTTCTCGTCATGCATAAGCATCCCCTGCGCTTCTAGGAACCCCGTACCCAATGTTTGTCCAGAGGATACCCAACCAAGGAATCCAATCCCAAGACCAAGCAGCATCGGAACAACAATTGGCCTTCGCATCATCGCAGACATAACTCGTGGATACAAAGACACAATAAAATGCGAGAACAAGCCGCCAAGTAGGCCCATGACGATTGCAATAAAAGGGACCAACATCCAATCTGCATGTGACGCATGCGAAGCGTGAACCTCACCGTAAAACCAATAATTACCGAACAGCCCAATACAAACACAGCATGCAATGAGCACCGTTGCGATTAATACTGAAAGATTTCGTTTGTCAAAAGTTCTACCAATCTCTTCTATTGAGAACACAATGCCCGCGATCGGCGCGTTAAAAGCTGCCGCGATGCCCGCTGCACCGCCGGCGATAATCAGTCCGTGCTGCATTAAGTGTTGCGGAATTGCAACGAATTTCCTGAGGTAAAACATAATGCACGCACCAGCTTGAACCGTTGGGCCTTCCCGACCCATCGATGCTCCACTAAAAAGCCCAAGTGTCGTGAGGATTATTTTGCCGCATAAAATTTTCGGCGACAACATTGTTTCTTTCTGGCTTTCATCTTCCATCTGCAACGATGCAATCGTTTGAGGAATACCTGTCCCTTCGGTTCCTTGAAAAAAACGAATCCGTAAAAGTGTAATCGTGATTAAACCGATTGCTGGCAAAAGATATGCAACCCAAGCCATACGATCCAGAAGAAACGCGCGAGCGTCCTCCGATTGCTCCCCCGCAAACGCAAAATAATACGCAACGATTCCAACAAGTAGCGCGCCACCAATGATTGCCAACCAACCGAAAACAGAAAGGTGTTTATCTATTGGTTGCTGCATGCCTCAATGCGCTGGTGCGTGACGGAAAAACCATCCCAATGAAAACAAGTAGGAACCGCTTAAAAGAAAGTTAATTCCAAGAAGCAAACCAATGATTTCAAAAGATGATGGCCACGAAGTCAGCATGATGATACCGAGCATTATTCCAAGCAAACCGCTAAAAAACGCCATACCCCAGTGATTTGATTTGCCTCCTACAGAGCGAAGCGCCATGGATGCAGAAATTTCTGCAAAGCCAGTAAGCAAAAAGAAAATTGCCAAAACAACCGTGATGGTTGCAAGGGCAGGTGCCGGCAACAAAAGAAAAATCAAGCCGAAGATCAACGCGACTAAGCCACTACCGATTGAGGCTGGTTTCCGAGGTCCCGATTGCGATGTTATGCCTCCGAAAAGGGCGATACAACCGACAAACAAAAGAAGCCACCCAATCAGCGACACTATTGCTTCAGAAGCGATGCCAGGTCGAGCGATTGCAAAAATACCCAGTGCCATGAGGACGATGCCTTCAACGATAAACCATTTCCATGTATTCATAGCTGGCAATAATACACAGAACACTCCCTGTATGCATACAATCGGACGATATGCCAGACAAACTAATAGATTTACGCAGTGATACTGTCACCCAACCGACTTCCGCCATGCGGGCCGCAATGATGGAAGCACCACTTGGCGACGATGTCTGGGGCGACGACCCTACGGTCAACGCATTACAAGAGCGATGTGCCTCGATGTTTGGGAAAGAAGACGCCTGTTTCGTGCCTACTGGCACGATGGCAAACCAAGTCGCGATTCGAGCACAAACACAACCCGGCGACGAGATTCTCATCCATGGCGAAAGCCACATTGTCCGCTATGAAGGCGGCGGAGCGGCTGCTCTTAGTGGTTGCAGTTTTGCAATCGCAAACGGCGAACGTGGTTTTTTCACAAGCGAAGACGTGCGCGCACTCATTCGACCAGATGATTTTCATTTTGGAACAAGCCGTTTACTGTCACTCGAAAACACGCATAACCGTGGAGGCGGTTCCATTTGGCCGCTGGAGCAGCTTCAAGATGTTTGCAAAACCGCGCGCACCCTTGGATTACGAACACATCTTGATGGTGCTCGAATTTGGCACGCCATAATTGGAACTTCCATTGACGCACAAACATGGGCTGCCCCGTTCGATACCGTTTCGGTTTGTTTTTCGAAAGGCTTAGGATGCCCCGCTGGTTCAATTGTGGTTGGTGATGCGCAAACGATACACGCGGTGCGAAGATTCAGAAAA
>CAWLAZ010000035.1:0-10886 GCA_963854955.1 Phycisphaerae bacterium
TTGAAGCAAAGCCACCTTCAGTCGCTCTTGGTGAATATCCATCTGCTGACGAAGTGGCAACGGTCACTATGGTTGGTTACGATTCTTTGCCTCTAGACACGGTTCGAATCGCGCTTGATCCATCGGATCAATGGATTTTAGAAAACGGCGATACTGTGCTCCGGCTCCATCCAGCTGAATCAGGTTCTGCCTTCACTCATTTTCAAAAGAAATAAATTTTTTAGAAATAGTAGACAGATAAACCATGTAAACAACTCATAATTAGCGTGAAACGGTAAAGCGTTTTACCGTATCAACACCGCACGGTTGCTCATCTACTTTCGTGCATGAAAGAGTACCGACAAGGGTATTCATGTTAAATGCAGGAGTAAATGTAGATTCATGAGGCGCTGTAAACACCCAGAGTTCATTGGCAAGTTGCTGTTTGAAGATATGTTGGAATAATGTTGCTCCGCCTTCAATAATTACATTTGTTGCGTCGTATTCTGAAACAAGATGTCGAAAGAGTAGCGTCAGGTCAAGTGCAGTATCTCTTGCAGGAAGCGCAAGCAGTTTCTGTGATGCGAAGTCACGGGTGTCGGCGCCTTCTGCATGCACGAGAAGTGTTGGTGCTTCACTGTTGAGAACAATTGAATCGAGAGGTGTCCGCAAAGCAGGATCAATAATAACTCGAAGAGGAGTACGATATGGCGTTGCATGTCGGACCGTTAAAGATGGATTGTCTGCGACGATTGTGCCTACGCCAACGATAATTGCATCCACGCACCCTCGCTCCTCATGCACAAGTTGTTGACTTTCATTACTGCTAATCCAGGGCGATTCGCCATTTTGTGTCTCGATATTTCCATCTGTTGTTTGTGCCCACTTGCATGTAATCCAAGGCAGGCCTGTTTTGATACGGTGAGAAAATGGCTCTATCAATTCATTGCAGAGTGCATCATTAGCGATGACAACTTCAACGCCGTTCGATTCGAGAAATACAGCGCCGCCGCTTGCTTGATTGTGTGGATCACGTGCACCTATAACGACCCGTTTTATTCCCGCGTTCAATAATGCTTGCGAGCATGGCGGCGTTTTTCCATGATGGTTGCATGGTTCAAGTGTGACGAACGCTGTTCCACCTTTAGCGGCTTCGCCTGCAACCGCCAAGGCATTTATTTCAGCGTGTGCTTCGCCGTATTTTTCATGAAATCCTTCGCCAACAACTTCGCCTTTTTCATCCATGATGATGCACCCGACCATAGGGTTTGGTTCAGCGGTACCGTGCCCCTGAATGGCAAGCCTGACTGCTTGATGGAGCATTGAAATATCGTTTTGGATAGCCATTTTTTCGCATCCTATCCGATTACCCAAATCTTTTTAAAGGTGACTGTCACTTTGAAAAATTAAAAGTGCGTATTAAAAAAGGAAGCCCGCGGGTTAGACCGTTGGGCTTCCTTAGGGGGTTGGGGCAAAAATATATTACGCCTTGAGAACCTCTCTCTTGAGGCTTTCAGGCATCAAGCGGTACTCACATGGCTCCATAGTGCTTGATGCGCGACCTTGGGTCATGCCACGAAGCACAGTTGTGTAGCCGAACATTTCTGAGAGTGGAACTTCAGCGTTAATGATTCGAACAATTCCGCGTAGTTCTGAGTCATTGATTTGACCACGACGACTTGCAAGATCGCCGCTAACTGGGCCAAAGAATTCATCTGGTGTTGTAATAATCACTTTCATGATTGGTTCAAGCAACGCAAGTCCAGCTTTAGTGCAAGCTTCTCGAAAACCGAGCGCGCCTGCTTGTTCGAATGCAACTTGGCTAGAGTCAACTTCATGGTAAGAACCATCAATAAGTTCACAACAAACATTCACCATCGGGTAACCACCAAGGATGCCCGATACAGATGCGTTTCGGACGCCGTGTTGCACTGAGGGGATATATTCGCGTGGAATAGACCCGTGTGTAATTTTGTCAACAAAGACAACGCCATTTTTCATGACGAGTTCTTGTTCTTCTGCTTCCGCTGCAGTCATAGGTCGAACGTTCATGACAACATCACCGAACTGACCACGACCACCAGATTGTTTCACAAATCTACCGCGAACATTTTCAGCAACGCGGGTAATAGTTTCACGATAAGAAACTCGTGGCTGTCCAACATTGACGCCGATTTTAAGATCACGAGTAAGTTTGTTTTTAACGATTTCAAGGTGAAGTTCACCCATACCAGCGATAATGGTTTCACCAGTTTCTTCGTTGTAATTTGCATGGAATGAAGGGTCTTCACGACGAATAGTGGTGAGCGCTTCACCGAGCCTCTTCTTATCATCGTTTGTGATTGGTTCAATTGACATTGAAATCACAGGATCTGGAAAGTGCATTCGTTCAAGGACAATAGGGTCGTTAATATCGCAGAGCGTGTCGCCAGTAGCAGAGTTTTTCAATCCAATAACAGCAACAATTGAACCCGCACCTGCAAAGTCTAGTGCTTCACGGTCTTTTGCGTGCATCTCATAAATACGAGATACATTTTCTTTACGCCCGTTACCAGGGTTTAAAACACGACTGCCTTTTTCAAGTCGGCCGGAGTACACGCGCACATAGGTTAAGTCACCATGTGAGTCGCTTACAACTTTAAATACGAGGCCTGAAAAAGGACCATCTTCACTGTTTGGACGAGTTAATTTCTCATTTTCTTTTTTAGGATTTGTTCCTTTTACAGCAGGAACTTCAGCTGGATTTGGAAGGTATTCAATAACACCATTCAACACACGCTGTACACCAATGTTCTTCAGTGCTGAACCACAGTAGGTTGGGAAGGCACGTAAATCGATAGTTGCACGACGAAGAGCCGCTTTAAGTTGCGCCTCTGTTATTGCTGATTCATCTTCTATATACAATTCTGTTAGTTCATCATCTAGTTCAGCAATGCGTTCGATGATATCGTGGCGCCAAATTTCAGCCATTTCTTGCATGTCTTCAGGGATGTCGCGCTGTTCAACGACAGCACCCATGTCGCTTTGGTCGAAGTAATATGCCTTCATCTCAATGAGGTCAACTATGCCTTCGAATGTATCGCCGGCACCGATTGGAAGCTGAACAGCGATAGCATTTGCGCCAAGTCGGTCACGAAGTGACCCGTAGCTAAATTCAAAGTCAGCTCCAACTTTGTCCATCTTATTAATGAGGCAAAGTCGTGGAACGTCGTATCTATCTGCTTGCCGCCAAACAGTTTCTGATTGCGCTTCAACGCCTTCCTTACCGTCGAACACAGCAACCGCACCGTCGAGAATTCGCATGGACCGTTCCACTTCAATGGTGAAGTCAACGTGGCCCGGAGTGTCGATTAGGTTGATTGTGTATTCGTTGCCTTCAAATTCCCATGGGCAAGTAGTCGCAGCCGATTGAATAGTGATACCACGTTCTTGTTCCTCTTGGAGGAAGTCCATAGTTGCAGTGCCTTCGTGCACTTCGCCAATTTTGTAACTTTTGCCGGTGTAATAAAGTACACGTTCAGTTACTGTTGTCTTGCCTGCGTCGATGTGTGCGCAGATGCCGATGTTTCGTACGTATTTTAATTCTCTAGCCATAATTCTTTTACCAATCAGACCAAAACGGTCTTATCTTTGATATCCCAACCCCAACACACACGTGGTGGGTTCTTATTTAGTTTGTTGTAACTAACAGTTGTAACTAACACTTATGCCCAGACTCTCCTGAGCTAACCTAAAAAGGTTCAATCAGTGCAGTCGGGCCTCTTCTTCATCATCTTCTTGCAACGGGGGTACTCCTTCCGCTGCGCCATAGTGAACTATGACTGAGGCCTTGTGACGCCAAACTGCTGATTGCGACAATCGCAAAAAGAGTGGCAAGCCCATCATTTTATACGAAAAAAAAAGTTAGTCAATACTTATTTAGGAAGAACGGACGAGGAGTTCCTGCTTTATGCCTTTTTTAGCTAAAAAGGGCTCTATTTCCTTGAGAAAACGGCGTCCATCTTTTACATATCCAGCAGTTGGTTGCAATTCGGGGAGTTCGTTCCTGAAGTATCGATTCAGACGGATCATTTTCAATTCACGAGTATATTTTGCAATCATCGAGGCAAGCGCAACAGGCAAGTGCTTTTCATCACTTTTGGATTCAAATGTAATGGTGACAAAAGAATCACCACGTTGCAAACGGTATCGACTCATGGTGCTGTCTTCGCAAAGTATTTGAATTTCTGCTTCAGGCCAGCAAAGTTGTAGATCATTTCGATATCGGCTGCGCCCACCGTGCCTATCAACCATAATTCTTGGGTGTTGTGTTGGATACCGTTTCATGATGGTATTCACATGGTTCATCGCAATTGAAAAATTAAGTGCCGCTTTTGTTGCAACAGATGTTCGTTCGTTATACATGCGCACATCGATGGATTCGCATGTGAGCCAGTCGCATCTGATGCTTGTTTTTTCGAGTGTACGATTTAATCGAGTTGAATTAATGCGCAATTCTTTTTGGTCAACCGCAACAGGCAGAGTGGTGATGCTGTCAAACCACGGTTCATCGGGAATGACACTTCCAACAAGTTGAAAGAAGTCGTTGTCATTTTCAATCGGCTTTCGATTGTGAAGGGAATCTAAAAAGGCAAATACGCCTCTCTCAAGCCCAAATAAATCTTTCGGCGTTGAACCCGATTTAAGTTTTTTAGAATCATTGATGGCTAGTCGGCGGTGCCGGTCTTTTCGGCTTTTACACACAACCGTGCGCAAGAGTGACCACATATCCGGAGCGCCCTCCTCGGGGTCGTATTCCTCAAGAATAAACACAGAAGCACCTACGCACAGTGGTCCAAACATGGGTCCATAGCCCGCTTCATCAATTCCTGCATACACAAGCATATGCAAATGATACTTGACACAGAGAAATGTGATTAATCTACAATACAGGTATATGGCAAAAATACTTATGGCAATGTCAGGCGGGGTTGACTCTTCAGTCGCTGCTGCGATATTAACTCAGCAGGGGCACGAAGTTATTGGGTGCTTTATGCGGCTTGGTTCCGTTGGCGATAAACTAGAAGAAGAAGTTAAGATTGGTCACAAAGGTTGTTGTTCTATTAACGATGCGCACGATGCAAGACACGTCAGCGCAAAATTGGGCATGACGTTTTACGCACTTAATTTCAAAGAAGACTTCGGTCGTATCATTGATTATTTTGTGGATGAATACAATGCGGGAAGAACACCAAACCCATGCGTTCGTTGCAACGACTGGCTGAAGTTTGGCAAGTTGCACGAGTATGCTAAATCAATCGGCGCGGAGTTTGTTGCCTCTGGGCATCACGCACAAATTATACAGGGCACGGATGGCGCTGAATTGCACATGGGTGCGGACGCGGGTAAAGATCAAAGTTACGTATTGTTTGGTGCAAGCCGCGACCGTGTTGGTGAAATGATGTTGCCAATTGGGCACTTGCAAAAAAGTGAAGTTCGTGACCTTGCAAAAGAATTTGATTTACCTGTGTTTAATAAACCGGATTCACAAGAAATTTGTTTTGTCCCAGATGACAAGTACGCAAATTTGCTCGCAAAAAAATCGCCCGGTTGTTTAAAGAAGGGCGATGTACTGAACGCTGACGGAAACGTCATAGGTACTCATGAAGGGCAACAGAAATACACGATTGGACAGCGTCGCGGTCTTGGTATTGCGATGAGCAAACCGGTGTACGTCGTTGCAAAAGATCCAGTGCTTAACACGGTGACAATCGGCGGCGAAGAGCTGCTTGATACACACGCAGTTATCGCCAAGGACACTAATTGGTTGATTGATGCGAGCACGGATTGGATTTCATGCACAGCAAAAATTCGGTACAACACGCCACCAGCTTCTGGAAGAGTTCGATCTGTTGGCGAAACTATTGAAGTGCAATTCGACGAGCCCCAGCGAGGCGGTGCTCCCGGCCAAGCGGTGGTGTGTTACGAAGGAACGAAAGTAATCTGTGGTGGATGGATTGATGGTGTTTCATGATAGATTGGTCGCTTCCATACCCATCAAGTCGTGAAGCGGTGCTCGGGAAAAATGTTGTTGCGTGCTCACACCCACTCGCTTCGCAAGCGGGACTAGAGATGATTCGACTGGGCGGAAACGCAGTTGACGCTGCGCTAGCTGCTGCGATTGTGAGTACAGTTGTCGAGCCGTGTGCAAACGGCATTGGCGGTGACGCGTTTGCTATTGTGCACGACGGCGAAAATATATACGGAATCAACGGCTCTGGTAAGTCTCCTGCTTTAATGCCAACTTCTATTGATGGCGAAATCCCCTCTGTCGGTTGGCTTCCTGTCACAGTGCCCGGTGCTGTTTCAACATGGATGGAACTCCACGCTCGTTTTGGTAAATTGACTCTTAGTCAATTATTTTACCCAGGGATTTCATGCGCGAGGGATGGGTTTTTGGTCTCTCCACAGACCGCGACACGTTGGAAAAGTGGCACCGATCGATTTCGTGATTCGAAGGCATGGTGCGATACATTCCTCTTTGATGGTAAGCCTCCCGAGGTAGGCCAGATGATTACGTTACCAGACCACGCCAATACACTTGAAGAGATTGCAAAAACAAAAGGCGAATCGTTTTATAGAGGCGCCCTTGCGCAGAAAATCGAAGATGCCTCAATAGCAGGTGGCGGTTTTTTACGAAAAGAAGATTTAGAAGCACACAGATGTGAATGGGTAGAGCCGCTTTCAACGCAAGTGGGCGATGCGACATTCTACGAGCTGCCGCCAAACGGACAAGGAATTGCTGCGTTAATCGCGATGAAGATTGTGCAGGCAACGGGGATTGACTTAACAAATTGCGATGCTCCCGAAGTATTGCATGTCCAAATTGAATCGATGAAGCGTGCATTTGCAGATGCCCACGCGTTCGTGGCAGACCCAGTAATTTCTGGTGACTGCAGAGATTTGCTCAGCAACGAACGAATTGCAAAGCACCACGAAACAATTTCAAACGAAGCAACCAAAATAGATGCAAGCGCAATTCCAAGGTATGCATCAACGGTTTACCTTGCAACAGGTGATGCGAACGGAATTCAGTGCTCATTTATCCAAAGCAATTTTGAAGGGTTTGGCTCTGGTATGGTTGTTCCAGAAACAGGCATCGCTTTGCAAAATAGAGGTCGCGGTTTTTCGCTTGATTCGAAGCATCCAAACTGCATTGGTCCGAACAAGCGACCGTTTCACACGATAATCCCTGGCTTCCTTGTCCAGGGTCGGGGCGATGTTCAGTTGCGAACACCGTTTGGCGTGATGGGTGGACCGATGCAACCGCAGGGGCACCTCCAAGTGGTATGCCGAATGGTCTTTGCAAAGCAAAACGCGCAAGCGGCACTTGATGCGCCAAGGTGGAAACTACTCGGTGACAAAAAGGTTGCAATCGAACCCGGTTTTCCTGAATCGGTGTATACAACGCTTCGTAGCCTTGGCCACGAACTAGAAATCGCACAGAGCAGAACAGTTGCCTTTGGTGGCGGGCAGATTGTGCAAGGAATCGCCGATGGGTACGCAGGAGCGAGTGATTCTCGTCGCGATGGGCAAGCCGTCTGTTCCTGATATAATTCGCTCTTTACAGGAGACACCTATGACCTCAACTATCGAATATCTTGGCGCAAACGCTGAAAACCTACTTTCATATACAGCGAAGGTCTCATCTGACCTACTCCATTTGCCTGGCAATGACTTTATCGATCGCACATGGAAAAACAGCGACCGCAACCCGCAGGTGCTTAGAAACCTCGCATCCATATACAACCACGGTCGCCTTGCTGGTACGGGGTACGTTTCGATTCTTCCTGTCGACCAAGGTATTGAACACGCAGCCGGTGCATCGTTTACGCCAAACCCGCTCTACTTTGACCCATCTAACATTTGCGAACTCGCCCTTGAAGGTGGTTGCAATGCAGTGGCTACGACTTTCGGTGTTCTTGGAACAGTTGCTCGTGAGTACGCACATAAAATTCCGTTCATTGTCAAAATCAATCACAATGAATTACTAACAAGCCCCAATACATTTGATCAAGTTATGTTTGGTTCAGTAGAAGAAGCATGGAACCTTGGCGCCGCCGCAGTTGGCGCAACCATTTACTTTGGTTCTGAAGAATCAAGTCGACAAATACAGGAAGTAGCGGAAGCATTTGAAATGGCGCATCAGCTTGGTATGGCTACAGTGCTTTGGTGTTACTTACGAAACAGCGACTTCAAGGCAAGCGGTACGGATTACCATGCATCCGCTGACTTGACAGGTCAAGCAAACCACCTTGGCGTTACTATTCAAGCAGACATTATCAAACAAAAACTCGCAACAAACAACGGTGGGTATGTTGCGATGAATGAGGCTGGTACTTCCTACGGCAAGTTCCATAAGGGCATGTATGAAGAACTATGTTCAGATCACCCAATTGATTTATGTCGATACCAAGTGTTGAATTGCTACAGCGGTCGCTGTGGTTTAATTAACTCTGGCGGTGCTTCAGGCGAAAATGATTTTGCGCAAGCAATTGAAACAGCGGTTATAAACAAACGCGCTGGTGGTTGCGGATTGATCTCTGGTCGAAAAGCATTCCAACGCCCTATGAAGGAAGGCATTGAATTGCTCGGTGCTATCCAAGACGTTTTCCTTGACGATGCAATTACTATTGCTTAAGCCGATTGTTCGTGTCAACTAACGACTAACGGTGTGACAGTCACTACGCGCTGACGATTTGACGAACGGGTTTGTGCACGCGAGAAGCTTCCATGCGTCTCTGCGATTCAACGACGGATGTGAACTCTTCGCCGAATCGGATTAAGCGCAAGCTGTTCGCAATAACAACAATATAGCCAAGCGCATAATAAAACGGCGTGACCCAAATATTGATGTTACCGGTTGCAGCAAGTGCAAGACCAACAATCGCAAGCACGAGCGAAGCACCAATGTTTTGTGCAATAACACTCTTAGTTTTTCGTGCAAGGGAAATCAGAAACGGAATATTTCGAAGATCGTCGTTCATCAACGCAACGCCTGCACTGTTCGTCGCAATGTCAGAACCGCTTAATCCCATCGCAACACCAACGTCTGCTGTTGCAAGAATCGGACCGTCATTGATACCATCACCAACAACAAGTGTGCTGTGCCCACGACTAATGAGGTATTTTAGTTCTTCGTGTTTTTCTTCTGGTAAACATTCTGCTTCAATCGCATCCACGCCAACGGCTTGCGCGACACGTTTGGCAACGTCAAGGCGGTCACCTGTGAAAATTGAAACGTGACGAACACCGTGGCGACGCATGTCTTCTACAGCTTCTGCTGCATGGGGACGAAGTTTATCTTCAAGCCCAACTGCGCCCAAGTACTGCGTGCCTTGCATAATGTGTACGCTTGACATGCCTTCGATTTTTCGAGAAACGGATTTGACTTGTTCAGCGATTGATTCATTTAAACTTTCGAGCCAAGCGCCTCGGCCTGCATAAATATCACCACCACGAATGTGTGCAATGACACCTCTACCATGCACTTCTTCGTATTTTTCCACGCTTCCCGGAGTTATGTTTGCTTGTATCGCAGTTTCTAAAATGGATTTTGCCAAGGGGTGATTGGAGTGCTGCTCTGCATCGGCGGCAGCTTGTAACAATTCGGCGCCTTCAACACCTTCTGCTGGAGCTAGTCGACCAACAGAAAACTTACCCGTGGTAAGCGTGCCCGTTTTATCCATAATAACTGTGTCAATACCCGCGGCTGCTTCAAGCGTTTTGGTGTGTTTGATCATGATGCCAAGCCGCGCTGCTGCTGCAAATGCAGCGACCATCGCCGTTGGGTGCGCAATCAAGAGTCCACCAGGGCAAGTAACAACAAGCACGGTAATTGCGCGTACTGCGGCATCGCCTCGAATGGCTTCGTCTGCACTTCGGCTGGTAAAGAACCAAACGACTGCAGCGACCATCACCACGATGGAGAAATAATACGATGCTAGTTGTTCGATAAGTTCTTGTTTTTGTGTGCGTGTTGATTCGGCCTCGCGAATAAGGGATTCAACTTTACCAATGGTGGTGTCTGCGGCAACTGCAGTTACTCTAACATCGATCTGACCTGTAAGGTTTGTGGTACCCGCGTACACTTCAGCGCCTGTCTCGACTTCGCATGGAACCGCTTCGCCCGTAAGCGATGCTTGGTTAATGTCTGAGTTACCCGAAACTATGGTGCCGTCTACCGGTAAGTTTTCACCTGGACGAATGCGAACTATCATGCCAATTGCAATTTGATCAAGACCAACCATTTTGTCAGCACCATCTTCAACGAGGCGAGCGCTTCGTGGAGTTAAGTCAACAAGATCTTTAATTGCGCGTTGCGCGCCCCACGCAGTACGGCTCAAAATAAGATTTGCCATCCATAGAAAGAGCGCCAAAAATCCTGCAGCTAAATACATGTCCGCGGACAAAGCAGCAACGACAGCAAGCGAAGCAAGTGAATCACTCGCTGGTTTACCTCTTTTGATTTCAACCCACGCTCCTGCAAGAAGTGGAATGACTAAAACAATTGCACCGATGGCAGCAGGTATTTGCGAGATTAATGTGTGGGATCCAAGAAGGTGCCCAATCCAAGAAATAGCAAGGAGTACACCGCCACTAAGGGCAATAAGTAGCCGCCGCTCGAGTTTGCGTGCACCGTCCATAGTGCCGGTTTGATTTTGTTGCTCGATATTCGCTGTTTCAGACATAATAAAAGTGGTTCCTTGGTGAATCTCACTACTATAGCCCCATTCAAGGGGCATTGTTCGTGTAGGATTCGGGTAATCTTATGGCATATATGAACAAGATGAAAGCAGGTAGACCATGACAAGTGTTGCAGTGATTGGCGATGGACAAATGGGTTTGGTAATGGCGGATGCTTTAAC